>CBFHXZ010000008.1:0-36401 GCA_965659965.1 Coraliomargaritaceae bacterium | reverse complement strand
AGGTCTTCGGGGAGGATACGGAGATTGCGCATCCGGTCAGCCTCCAGTTGAATGGCGAGGGGAACAAATTGAGAGGGAAGGACAGCGTAGTAGTTGGTGCGGTCGTAATAGGTGGTGGCGTTTGAGCGCGCACCAATACGTTCCATGGTGGGGGAGTAACTTTCTTCTCCGGAGAAGTTTTCCGTGCCTTTGAACATCATGTGTTCAAGGATGTGAGTCGCTCCAGTGGTGCCGGCGACTTCGTGACGTCCGCCGACATCGTAGGTGACCATGACCGCGGCCACTGGTGACTGCGCGTCCGGCATGAGTAGAACACGAAGTCCATTTTCGCCAAGGGTGTAGGACTCAATGCCGCCGCGAGTTTCAATGTGTTGCAGGCCGCCTGGGGCGTCTTCGGCATAGAGAGGTTTTTGGGTGCTGCTGGCGATAAGAGTGGAAAGGCTGGTAATTAAAAAGAGTGTTTTTCTCATGGATAAATATCAAGAGTCAGTTGATAGGGGATGAAGTTCCCTGAAGGTCTGACAGGGGTATGCAGAGCAAGTTAGACAATATATTAGTTGCCAATTTTTTTAGTGGTGAGCAACTCGATCAGTTTCTTTATGGCGGGGGTAAGGACGCGCCCTTTGCGGTGGATGAGGGCGAGGGGTCGGCGGAAGTTTTGGTTTTTGAATTGAATGACCTTGAGCAGGTTTTGGGCTTCTTCGCGGGTAACGGTGGTTTGGGGAAGGATGGCGATACCGGCGTTTATTTCGACAGCGCGTTTCACTGTTTCAACGTTGTCGAATTCCATAACGAGTTCGGCGTCGATGTTGAATTCACGGAAGATGCGGTCGGTGGCTTTGCGGGTGGGGATATCGGACTCGAAGCCGATGAATTTATGTCCGTTGAGGCTGGAGATATCGATGCTGGATTTTTTGGCGAGGGGATGCTCGGGGCTGGCAGCGAGGATGAGGGTGTCGTCGTGGAAAGGGAGGACTTCGAGTTGTTTGTGTTTTTCGGGATAAGCGATGAGCCCAAGGTCGATGGAGTTGTTGAGGATATCCTCGTATACCATATTGGCGCGCCGGTATTCCACACGGATGTTTACCTCGGGATATTGCGCGAGAAAGATTTTAACGTAGGGGGGCAGTTCGTGAAGCCCGATACTGTAGACGGTGGAAATGTGGATGGTGCCGCTGATTTCCTTTCGCATTTCCTGAAGCTCGCTGTTGAGGGTCTCGTAAAGGCGGAGCATTTCCTTGGCGGAACCGTAGAGTTTTTTACCTTCGTTGGTGAGGCGGAATTGTTTTTGGCTACGGTCAACAATGAGCACCTTGAAATGTTTTTCCATGCCGCGCAGTTGTTGACTGACCGCGGATTGAGTGATCCCGTTAAGTTTGGCGGCTCGCGAAAAACTTTCGCTCTCCACTAAATCTGCAAAAACTTTAAAATTTTCAACGTGCATTTAAAAGAAAGCTATAAAGACAGCTAATAAGAAAAACAAACAAAGAATCAGAAAAACTTATGTTGTTTTTTGCGATAAATAAAACTACTAACCAAGAATGATCGGGGCAGAGCTATTTAAAAAGAATCTGGAGGCAGTGCAGGTGCGGATAGATGCGGCGTGTCAGGCAGTGGGCCGTACCCGTGACTCGGTTACCTTGTTGCCGGTCACAAAGAACCATGGGGTTGAGGCTGTGCAATACGCTCATGAGGCGGGCTTATGTGCGGTAGGGGAAAATCGTGTACAGGAGGCTGCCACAAAACGAATGGCAGTAAAAGACCTGCCATTGCGTTGGGAATTAATCGGGCATTTGCAATCAAACAAGGCGAAGGAGGCGGTGGCAGTTTTTGACCGGATTCAATCGGTGGATTCCCTGAAGCTATTGGAACGCTTGAATCGTTTGGCGGGTGAGGCGGGTAAGTGCTTGCCGATTTTGTTGCAGTGTAATGCCGGTGCGGACCCCCGGAAATATGGTTTTCCGGTTGATGCGATGGAGGGCGCGCTGGAGCGTGCCTTAGGGGGAGCGCATTTAAAGGTGGAGGGCTTGATGACGATTGCGCCGCTGGATGATGCTCCCGGAGTGGCGGCCGATTGCTTTGGGCGCTTGCGCGAATTGCGTGACCGCTTGAGTGTGCATCATGGGGTTGAGTTAAAGGAATTATCAATGGGTATGACTGGCGATCTCGAGGCGGCGATTACAGCTGGTTCGACTCAAATACGGGTGGGGACGGCACTTTATGGTAAACGCGCGAGTCCTGCGGCTTAATAATTGGCTTTCAAAAGGGCGGGATGGCAGTCTAGTTTGTTGAGCAGGCAGGGCATTTGTCCGGCTGCAATTGGTGCATGAACACGGAAAAAACCTATACTCTTGAGGATCTTGACCGTCTGGAATTTCCTGGAACGTCATTGGCGGTGCTCGGCGATCCGGTAAAGCATTCCTTGAGTCCGGTAATGCACAATGCTGCTTTGGCGGTTTTGGCTGAGTCGGACGCGCGCTTTAAGGACTGGAGCTATTATCGTTTTGAGGTACCGGCGGCTGCCTTGCTGGAGGCCTTGCCGCGTTTTCACGCAAAGGGTTTTATGGGGCTGAATTTAACCATGCCACACAAAGTACTAATCTTGGATTCGATTCAAACGCTATCGGTGGAGGCGGCGGCGATGGGTGCCGTGAATACCCTCAAGCGCACGGAATTGGGTTGGGAGGGTTTTAATACGGATGGATACGGAATGGAACGCGGGCTGAACGAGGAGCTGGGGTTGGCTTTGCGCGACAGCGCAATCATGCTGGTCGGTGCTGGCGGCGCAGCGCGGGCGGCGGCAGTACAATGCCTGCGTTCTGGCTGCACCAAACTCTATTTGGGGAATCGCTCGCAGGTGCGCCTGGCGGAGCTTTATGGAATTTTGCGGGATATGGAAACCGGTGTTCCGGTCGAAACTTTTGAACTCGAGCACCCGCCGGTGGATTTGCCGGAGGCGGGGGTTTTGATCAATGCGACTTCTCTGGGGCTTCGCGTGGAGGATCCGTCACCGATTGCAATCGCCGGGTTACCGGAAGGGTGGTCAGTTTATGACATGGTTTATAATCCGCCGGAAACCCGTTTGTTGAAAGATGCGCGGGCGCGCGGAATGGCTGTCGCCAACGGGCTTTCAATGTTGGTGCATCAGGGCGCGCGCGCTTTGGAGCACTGGATAGATGCGTCTGTGGACTCCCGGGCAATGCGGTCGGCGGCAGAGGCGGCGCTGGCGAAAAATGGGAAGGCTCCGTGTGATGCTTGAAAATTTTGAAATGATGAATGTGGAGTTACCCTGGTTTTTTCCCATGCTGGTTTTTGTATTGGGTGCAGTGGTCGGCAGTTTTTTGAATGTCTGTATTTACCGCATTCCGCAGGCGCGCTCAGTGGTACATCCGCGATCCAGTTGTGCCTGTGGCGCGTTGATTGCCTGGTATCACAATCTCCCGATTTTGAGTTGGTTGTTTTTGAGGGGTCGCGCTGCTTGTTGTGGGCAATCTTTCAGCGTGCGCTATCCTATGGTGGAATTATTCACGGGCTTGGTTTTCTTGGCGAACTGGATTCTTTTTTCCCCGCTACTTGCTTTGGTGGGAATGCTGTTTGCGGCATTGCTGATTCTTGCGACTTTTATTGATTTGGATCATATGATTATTCCGGACCGTTGCTCGATCGGAGGAATGGTTTTGGGAGTGGTTGTTTCCTTTTTGATACCGGAGTTACACGGTCTGGAAACCGCGGGCTTGGCTGCGCATCTTGAATCAGGATTGAGTGCCATGGTCGGTGCAATCGTGGGTGCGGGCTTGGTTTATTGGATTGCCGTCTTGGGAGAGGTCGTCTTTCGCAAGCCCGCCATGGGTGAGGGAGATGTGAAATTTCTCGGATGTATTGGCGCTTTTTGCGGTTGGCAGGGTGCGGTTTTTGGAATGTTTGGCGGAGCGGTTATTGGTTCGGTAGTGCTCTTGCCCATCCTTTTGCTCGGCCGTATTTTTGGCTGGGAACAAACCGTTTTTGGGGAGGATGGAAACCCCAAAGAGGAAAAGGTGGCTTTCGGGTCGCAGGTACCTTTTGGCCCGATGCTGGCAGGTGCAGGCTTGCTTTATTTCCTCCTCCTGAGTCCGCATGTAGATGCCTATCTGGCGGATGTTGCGAGGCTTATACGTGCTTTCTAGGCAATTGGATCCCGCATAATTTCACAAAAAAAACTTGGCATGTGATGCGGGTACGCTAACTTCCTCGGTTCAGTCATTGGACGGTGGGATATGCAAGTGGTTAAAGCACGCAGACTGTAAATCTGTTCTCGTATGAGTTCGCTGGTTCGAATCCGGCTCCCACCACCATTTTAAGGCCGCCCAACGGGCGGCCTTAACTGTATATTGCGCGAAGCGCGAATGCCGGAACGAACTGGTTCGACGGAGTGAGCTTAGCGAACGGAGATGGGGCGTGCGGAGCACGAGTCCAGAGGACCGAGCAAAGCGAGCCAATCCGGCTCCCACCACCATTTTAAAACCCGTTCGCAAGAACGGGTTTTTTTTGGACTACTGCCCGAAGAGTTTTATGAGTTCATTGACGCCACGGTCGATGATTTCCTCTTTAGTGGTCTCAAGTGTGGCTTTGCCGGTTTCGCCAAGTGCTTTGGTGGATTCGCTAAAGAAATCGGTAGATTGCTCAATGGCGGGACCGGTGACCTTGAGGATTTCCTGAAGGATTTGCTCGCCGATGTCAGCATAGGAAGGGCCGTCTTTGGCGCCAATGTTTTGGAAGGCGAGATTGGGTAAGGGGACCTCAATGCCGAGACCCAATACGCCGGCATTAACGGTTCCGCCTACAATTTGGAAATCTTCAATGATGACCTTTTTGGCGGGTTTATCCGATTTGGGTTGGGGTTCGTTATTTTCCTGTCCGCCACCGGGGAGTTTACCTGAGAAGGCTTGGATGTTGTTGAGGAGGTCTTTGATATTGGAACCCTGGAGCGTTTTCTCGTAACTGATTTTCGGGCTGTTGATATATATTTTTTCAACAAGAATGGTGTCACTGGTGAGACTGCTAGGCCTGATGTCGACTTGAATTTCTCTAAGTTCGAAGATGTTCTCTTTTTGGTAACCCTCAGGGTTGCCAACCTTGATTCCTGTAAGGGTGCCGCTGCCGGAGGTGAGTGAAAAATCCACTTGTTCAACGGCGACTTCAGTCTGGGTGACTTTGGGACCGATGGTGTTGATGGCACTCTCAATAGTTTTATTTAAAAAAGTAGAACCGAAGAAAATGAGAGCAATGATCGCTAATGCGATAAGGCCTAGGAGGAATAAGAAGATTTTTTTAAGCATAATTCTATAGATGTTAATACTTTGAGCGTTTGGTTTATTGAATGCGAGCGAAAAATAGCTGGGAGTTCTAATTGCTTTACCTCGCTTGTGGAACGGCTAGATTTTTGGAAATGAATAAGGAAGATAAGAGAAGCCTTGAAGTAGGACGTGCGGTCATGCGTGCGGAGGCGGCTGCAATAGAAGCCTCGGCGGGTCGGCTGGGCGCGCAATTTGAGGCGGCGGTTGAAATTTTACAAGGGGCACCCTCAAAGGTGGTGGTTTGTGGGATCGGCAAGTCGGGCCATATTGGTTGCAAACTGGCGGCGACGCTTTCGAGCAGTGGAACTCCGGCGGTTTTTCTGCATGCTGCAGAGGCGATTCACGGTGACCTTGGGCTTTATCAGGCAGGTGATCCAACCATTCTACTATCCAAAAGCGGAAGTACGGAGGAGTTGTTGAAGCTCTTGCCCTTTTTCCGGAAGCAAGCATCACCTATTATCGCAATTGTTGGTAATATAGAATCTCCGATTGCGGAGGCGGCGGATGTTGTGCTGGACGCCAGTGTTGAGCGGGAAGCAGATCCTTTGAATTTAATGCCGACCTCGAGTTCGACGGTGAGTCTGGCGCTTGGGGATGCCTTGGCCTCGGCTCTGGTAAAAGCGCGGGGGTTTACTGCAGAGGAATTTGCGGGCTTCCATCCAGGGGGACAATTGGGGCGTAATCTTTTACTGACGGTCGGCGATGTGATGCACCCGCTGGACCGGTTGGCGAAGATGCCTGAGGATGCAACGGTGCGCGAAGTGGTGATTGAAATGTCGCGTCGCGCATTGGGTGCGGCCTGCATGGTAGATGGGGCGGGTCGGTTGCAGGGGCTTTTGACGGATGGCGACATTCGGCGTTTGCTGACCGCGGAGGATTTGGACTTGGATATGGCGGTGGAGGCTTGCATGACCCGTGACCCGATAACGATTCACAAAGAACTGACTTTGGGAGAGGCGGTTCGCCTGATGGAGAGCCGCAGTTCCCAGATTTCGGTATTGCCGGTAGTCGAAGCGCAAACGGGTGTCTTGCAGGGGCTTTTCCGCTTACATGACGCCTACCAGCCGAATTTCTCGTAGTATTATGATACAGCGACCGCCAGTGGCTCCGCGCGAATGGGCCGTTTTACTGTTTGGAGGGCTCACGATGGTTTTCACGGCCTGGGCTTTTGCGGGAATGATGACGTGGTCGATTTATACCCTTCTGGCTGGCGGTTTATTAACCTTTTTAGCGGCGGTTGTGCCGCTGCCCGAGCGCTGGAACGGAATGGATGGGCGGCATGATAACCGGGAAAATATTGGGCGTTTGCTACGCTTTCCTTTCTTTTGGTTCAGTTGCTTATTTCTAATTTATATTGGGATTCAGGGTCTCAATCCAGAATGGGAGCAGAAGTATGTTGGGACGGCATGGTATGTGGAGCATTTACCAGAAGCGTCTTTCGTGGGTTGGTTGCCGTCGGGGGTCAGTAGCGAATACAAACCGGTGAGTGCTTTGCGGGTTTTCCATTTCTACTCGGCCGCCTTCGCTTTGGCTTGGGGATTGTGGGTAGGCTTGCGTCGCCGCAAAACAGTATTGATCGGACTATGGTCTTTTGCGGTGAGCGGGGTGCTTATGTCGCAAGTGGCAATTTTCCAGAAATACATGGAGGCGCCCAAGGTCTTGTGGTTGATCAAGTCCTCGAATCCCAGTTTCTGGGGCTCATTCTTTTATCGGAATCATGCAGTTGCTTTTTTGATTTTAATTCTGATCACCTGTGCGTTTCTTTATTTTTACCATTACAACAAAAGCCAGCGGCACATACAACGGGGTGGGCCTTACCTTTTGTTGGTGGTTTTTGTCCTTTTAGTGTCGCTTTCAATAGCCTTGGCGCTCTCGCGTGGTGGCATCCTCTTTGGCTCCGCTTTTGTAATCTTTTTTATTATGGCTGTTGGTTTGCGGAGCCTTTTCAGTCGTGGAACCTGGACGACGGCATTGGTCTCCCTTGTGGTTTTGGGATTAATGGGAGGAGCTGCTTATTCAATCTTGCAGCATGTTGATGTTGAGGCGATTGAAAAGCGTTTTGGCGATATTGAGGCGTCGATAGAAAATATCGATACGGACAATCGAATGATGTGTACGAAGATCACCTGGAAGATGGCGAAAAAGCGCTTGATGTATGGTTGGGGTGCGGGTAGCTGGAGCTACATTTTCCCGATGTATCAAAAGAGTTATCCCAATCTTTTTTACCGCGGTTACCATTGGAAGCGCGGGTGGTATGGGCGCAACTATTTTATCTATGCGCACAATGACATCGTCCAATTTTTGGCGGAATACGGCATTGTGGGCTGTGGTTTAGTTGTTTTGGGCGGGATCTATTGGGGGTTTGTGGCGCTTTTTCGGTCGGCGGGTAACCGTATAGCTGCGCTCATGCTGTTTGCCGGGACGGGTGTTATTTTAGGTCACGCTTTTGTAGAGTTTATTTTTCAAAGCCCGGCATATTGGGTAGCGCTGAACGGTTTAGCCTGCCTTAGTTGCAAGTTGCTTGTGCTACACCGTGATCGAATGGTTGCGCCAGGCTAAGTTGCTTGGGACTCATTGAGGTAGCCTGAGCTAAGTTGCTCAATGATGTAATCTCTGGCCTCGTCGACGCTATCCACTATTTTAATGAGCTCGAGATCTTCGGGCGAGATTGTGCCCCATTCGACGAGCGCTTCAAAATCTATGATGCGTTCCCAGAATGCGCGGCCGTACAAAACAATCGGCGGTACTTTTTCGGTCTTTTTGGTTTGGATGAGGGTAAGGGTTTCAAAGAGTTCATCGAGGGTGCCGAAGCCGCCCGGGAAAGCGATCAGGGCTTTTGCCATGGAAACAAACCAGTATTTGCGCACGAAGAAGTAGTGAAATTCAAAACTCAATTCATCGGGAATGTAAGGATTCATGGATTGCTCAAAGGGTAGGCTAATCCCAAACCCCACTGATTTGGCGCCGGCATTGGTGGCGCCACGGTTGGCGGCTTCCATAATGCCTGGGCCGCCCCCGGAGCAAATAGTGAAGCGGTCGCGGTTTGCGCCGGGTAGATTCATTGACCATTGCGCCAGTGCTTCCGATAATTCTGTGGCAGCATCGTAATAGGGTGCCCTACGCAGCAGGGCCTCTGCTTGGTCGCGCTTTCTTTGCAAGGCCGCATCCGGGGCTGTTTCCGCCTCGATTTTTCGGTTGATGGCTTCCAGTTGCTTCGCCGCGGTTTTGGGGTCAACCAGGCGGGCGGATCCAAACATAACAATGGTATCGCGAATTTCAGCGGATTCGAGGCGGATGCCAGGTTCGATCATTTCGGAGAGGATGCGAATTTGCCGGGCGGCGTCCGAA
The DNA here is from genome assembly GCA_965659965.1 of Coraliomargaritaceae bacterium. Classification (GTDB taxonomy): domain Bacteria; phylum Verrucomicrobiota; class Verrucomicrobiia; order Opitutales; family Coraliomargaritaceae; genus UBA7445. Next base: position 27,720 of record CBFHXZ010000008.1, on the reverse strand, counting down.
TTCAGGAAATCGAGGTTTTTATAGGCCTTGAGGGGCCATTTCTTGTGCGAGGCGTCTTGTGGGTTGGTCATGCTATCTCGATTATTGGGTTGGCTCAGACGGTGCGCGAAGATGCCTGCGCTGACAACAATTTCCCGCAGGGCATTTTTTGTGGTTGCGGGTACGGTTAGCACGGTTTGTTTTTAAGCCTTTACCGCAATCAAGCCAACTACCCGAATATTACCCACATGCACCTGAAAGAGATCTCCATAAGTGGATTTAAGAGTTTTGCGGATCGCACCCGCCTTGATTTGCGACCTGGAGTGACTGCGGTGGTAGGTCCAAACGGCTGTGGTAAGAGTAATATTGTGGATGCCATCCGCTGGGTGCTGGGTGAGCAAAGCGCAAAGGCACTGCGCGGTGCTTCCATGCAGGACGTTATTTTCGAGGGCAGCGAGAAGCGTCGCGCGCTTCCCTTTTGTGAGGTGGCTTTGACTTTCACCGATTGTGAGGCCGAACTTGGGACTGCTTTCAACGAGGTCGAGGTTGCGCGACGAGTGAATCGCGAAGGGGGAAGCGAGTATTCCATCAATGGAAAGGCCTCCCGCCTTAAGGACATCCAGCGACTCTTTGCCAACACTGGGGTGGGGCGGGTTTCCTATTCCTTTATGTTGCAGGGGCAGATTGACCAAATCCTCTCAACCAATCCCGCGGAACGCCGGGTTATTTTTGAGGAGGCTGCGGGCATCACACTTTACAAAGCACAACGCAAGGAGGCGCTCAACAAACTCGCCCTGGTGGATGCCAACCTTGCCCGCGTTACCGATGTCATCGAGGAAGTCAGTCGTCAAATTGGGTCGCTGAAACGTCAGGCAAGTAAAGCCCTGCGTTACCAGCGACTGAATCACCGTTACGCCCACCTTGACCTCGCCTATGGTGCCTATCGCCATGCCAATTTGCGCGAGTCCATCGAACAGGTTGCCACCAGTGCGAAAGCCCTGCAGGAAACGCTCAAGGCGCACAACGAGAGTTTGGTGGGGGAAGAGACCGCCCTTGCGGAACAAAAGGCCGCGCGCGCGGAAAAATTTGAAGGGATGCAGGAATTACAACAACGCGTCTACAACCTGCGCTCTGAAAAAGAAAACGCCGAGAACCAATCCGAGTTTGCCGGCATTCGCACCAAGGATTTGCAAAGTCGGATCGAGGATTTCAAAACCGAGATTTCCGACCTGGAAAACCAGAAGGCGGCTCTCGCCAGCCGTGCACAGGACGCCACCCAAAACAAACAACTCCAGTTGGATGTGGTGGATGATTCCGACCGTATTTTTCAGGAGCACAGTAGCGAATTAGTCAAAGCACAGGAAGCATTGGGCGAGCTGGAGGCCGAATTGCAGCAAAGTCGTCAAAACGTCTTGCACGCCGAAAACCGCCTCAATCGCGCGCGCTCCTCCTGCACCACGCTTGAAGTCGACCTTAAGACCTATCAAGTCAAGCACGCCGCCTTCAACGAAGCACAGCTCGAACTCAAGGCTCAGTCCGAGGAGTTGGAAAAAGCTCAGGCTGAATTGGAGACCCTGATGGCAAAACGCAAAGCGGAGGTCGCGCAGGGCGAAGCTACTTTTGAGTCCGCCCGCGAACGCGCGGCCGCTTCACTGGCAAATTTCCGTTCCATTCAGGAGAAAATTCAGGAGCAGGATCGCGGAATTGCTCGCAAAGCGGCGCAGCTTCACATTCTCGAAGGCTTGCAGGCGAAATTTGAAGGTTTCGGAGAGGGCGCAAAGGCAATCCTTGAAGACCGCCTCGGCGAGACAATTTCCAAAGACAGTGTCTCGATTTTATCAAAGGCGCTAAAGGTACAACCGGAATATACAAAGGCTCTGGAAGGCCTTCTTGGGCCGGCAATGGAAGCGCTCTTTGTCGGCGATGCCGGAAAGGCGCTTTCCGTTATTGGAAAACTGGATTCCGAATCCATGGGCCGCGCCTGCTTGCAAATTGATATCGAAGCCGCGTCAGGCACCCCGCGTGTTGAGCTTCCGGAAAATATCCGTCCTGCCGCCTCGGTAATTACAGTGCGCGACGATGCTTTATTCTCCCCCGTGCAGCGCCTCCTGACAGGTTGCTACTTTGTTAAAAACCTTTCAGACGCAGTTGAATTCTGGAAGGCGCATCCTGAGTTTAATTTCCTCATGGTGGCAACAGCGCGGGGCGAGGTCCTTGATTGCCGCGGGTTGATTCATGGCGGGCGTGCTTCCGGTCAACAATCCTCCAGCGTCCTTGAGCGGGAAGTGGAAATCCGCCGTCTCCGCAGCGAGATCGAAAGCGAGCGTAAAGACCTCAATCAAATGCGTGCTCAAGCGACTCAGGTTGAGGAAGAGCGCGAGGTCGCCGAGGCAAATGTCGAATCCACGCGCCAACGCCTTTCAGAACTTTCCAACGAATTATCCGCGATGACAGCGGATGCCCGCGGGCAGGTTGAAAAACTGGAACAAAATAAATTAAGTCGCACTTCCGGGGAGGCAGAAATCAAAGCCCTCGACGTACACCACAGCGAAGCCATCAAAGCGCTCGAGGACGCCCGGCAGGAATTACAGGCCTCGGAAAAAGGACTGGAAGAAAGCCGTGGCGACGTAAGCGAGATTGAGGGCGCGATTGCAAAAGCCCGCGAAAAACGCGAATCCAAGCGCGAGGCGCTCGCGGATGTACGCCTCGAATTGGCGGAAAAAAAGCAACGCCTGGAAACCCTCGATCGCTCTCTTGGCGAAGTTCAGCGCGAGTCGGCAGACCTTCAGGACCGCATTCTCCGCCGCAATCAGGAAATCGATAACCTCAACGAACAGATCGCCAAATTAAGCGGCACGGCTGAAACCGAGCTGGAAAAAAGCACGGAATTAACCCGCACGCTTGAAGTGGCCATCGCGCAACTTGAGAGCGACCGCGAGGCAATGAAGGCCTTGGATGCCGAGCTTTCCGGTCGTGAGAGCGCGCTTGCCGAGCGCCGGGAAGCGAGTAGGGGAGACGAACAGGAATTGAACAAACTTGAAGTGCGACTGGCAGAGGAGCGTTCGCAGATCGGATTTATTGAGGAAAATTCCCGCGACACCCACCAGGCGGATCTCGCCTCCATCGATTGGAAAATGGAACTTTGGGAAGCGGCGGTTGAATTCGAGAAACGCGTCAATCTCGACGAGATGGACGATCCGGATCAACTGGCAGCCCAGCCAAAAGCGGAACGCGGCGAACCGACTGAGGAAGAACTTGCAGAGATGGACCAAACGGACTGGACTAGTGTGGAGGAAGAAGTGCGCGAGTTAAAGGGACGCCTCGCCAGCATGGGCCCTGTTAATCTCGAGGCTATCGGAGAATATGCCGACCTCAAGGAGCGCCATGATTTCCTCAAGAATCAAAGCGAAGACCTTTGGAATTCAAAGAACGCGCTCGTGCAGTCCATTGATTCCATTAACGAGACCTCCCAAAATCTCTTCCGTGATACCTTTGAGCAGGTGCGCAAGAACTTTGCCTTTACCTATGATAAACTCTCGGGCGGCGGTGCGGCAGACCTCAAATTGATCGATGCCGAAGATCCCCTTGAGTCCGGGATTGAAATCATTGCACGCCCTCCGGGAACCCGCCTTAAGAGCGTGACCCTTCTTTCGGGAGGACAACGCACCATGGCGGCGGTCGCACTCCTCTTCGCGATCTATCTCGTCAAGCCTAGTCCCTTCTGTGTGCTCGATGAAATCGACGCTGCCTTGGACGATGCCAACATCGGGCGTTTTTGCGAAACCTTGCATGGCTTCACCGACAAATCCCAGTTCCTCATCATCACCCACAACAAGCGCACCATTTCTAATGCCGACACGGTCTTTGGGGTTACCATGCCCGAGAAAGGCGTTTCCACGCTCATCTCCATGCGCTTTAATAAAGAATCCAACCGTCAAGAAACGGTTGGCGCTTAAACCCGCAAACGATACCACCCGCCAGTGACCTACCCCGGAATCGATTTTATTTTCCTCTTTCTCCTGACCGCCGGGATTATTTTTCTGATTGGGCTTTGGGTTTACTATGACCGGCGCGATAGCCAGCGCGAGACCGAGGGGCGTCAAGACGTTATTTTCCATTGCATCAAATGTAGCCAAATCTACACCGGGGCACATGGCAGCGAAGAATGCGATTGCCCCAAGTGCGGCTTTTGTAATGGTCGCCTACAATTCTAAAACTTTTTGAGCACACTACTTCCTTCACCTTAAACGATTCATCCAAACCATCTATGGCAGATCATATTGCAGTCCTCGACTTTGGTTCCCAGTACACGCAGGTCATCGCCCGCCGCATTCGTGAACTGAAGGTCCTCTCCCGTATCTACCCCTACAACACCAAAGTTGCCGACTTGAAGCGTGCGGGCGTCAAAGGCATCATCCTTTCCGGTGGTCCCTCCTCCGTCCTTTCAAAAGGTTCCCCGCGCCCCGATCGCAAAATCTTCCAGATGGGACTCCCCGTGCTTGGCATCTGTTACGGCGAGCAACTCATGGCTCACCTCCTTGGCGGAAAAGTCGCCAAAAGTAGCCACCGCGAATTCGGGCATGGCACCCTCAACATTAAAAAGAAGGGTAAATTATTTGCAGGCCTGCCCAAAAACCTCCGCGTTTGGAATTCCCACGGCGACCGCCTGGAAGCCCTCCCTCCCGGTTTTGAAGCCATCGCGTCCACCGAGAATTCGCCCTTTGCCACCATTCAGGACGCCAAACGAAATTTCTTTGGCATGCAGTTTCATCCCGAAGTTGCCCATTCGGAAATGGGTATGGAAGTCCTCGGTAACTTCATCCTGAAAATTTGCAAATGCGACCACAACTGGTCCATGGCGAATTACATCGAGCATTCCATTAAACAAATCCGCGAAACCGTCGGCGACCAACGCGTTATCCTTGGGCTGAGTGGCGGGGTCGATTCCTCTGTTGCCGCTGCCTTGATACACCGTGCCATCGGCAAACAACTCACCTGTGTCTTTGTCGATAACGGACTCCTGCGCCTTCACGAACGTGAACAGGTGGAGAAACTTTACGGTGACCATTTCGACCTCGACCTCCGCGTCGCGCGCAAGAGCAAACTCTTCCTCGACCGCCTCAAGGGCATCGCCGACCCCGAGCGCAAGCGTAAGATTATTGGCAACACTTTTGTCGAAGTCTTTGACGAGGCCGTCACCAAACTCAAAAAGCGCGGCAATTACGCCTTCCTCGCCCAGGGAACCCTTTACCCTGATGTCATCGAATCCGTCTCTATTGAGGGCAACCCCGCCGCCCTCATCAAAAGCCACCACAACGTAGGCGGCCTACCCAAGCGCATGAAGCTCAAGCTCCTCGAACCCCTGCGTGAACTCTTTAAAGATGAAGTCCGCGAGCTGGGTTCTGAATTGGGTCTCCCCAAAGAAGTCGTGTGGCGCCAACCCTTTCCCGGACCCGGCCTCGGCGTCCGCGTCATGGGTCCCATTCGCAAAACCCACCTCGATGTCCTGCGCAAAGCAGATGCCATCCTGCACGAGGAAATGATGGCGAGCGATCTCTATTACAAAGTATGGCAGTCCTTCTGCGTTTTTCTACCCGTCAAGACGGTTGGCGTCATGGGCGACGAACGCACCTATGAAAACGTCGTGGCACTCCGCATTGTTGAAAGTGTCGATGCCATGACTGCCGATTGGTCACGGGTTCCCTACGACATCCTGCGCACGATTTCCAACCGAATAATCAATGAGGTTTCCGGTTGTAACCGCGTGGTCTTCGACATCAGCTCCAAGCCCCCCGGTACCATTGAATGGGAATAAATATTTGCGAATAAGGCGAACCTAGCGCCTTATTATGAGTCTATTTCAAGTATAGATGTACCGTCTTTGCATATTCCTGGGTCTTACCACCGCCTCGCTGCTCTCCGCGCAAACACCCACTGCCGGCAGTATCATTGAGCGTGCCCGCAAGACATTGGGCCCGGAGCCAGCACTCGGAAATATCGTGACCCTCCGCATTGAGGGACAGGTCAAGCCCAACGACCCAAAGCTAATGCCCGCAAAAATTATCCTGACGGCTCGCAAACCCTGTTCGCAGCGTCTCGAAATTTACGTCGATGATATTGTGGAAACAACCATTCTACATGGCGGCAAGGCGGTCTTGATTCGCTCCCATAAAAAAGAGGGTATCAGCCAGATGCGAATACTCTCCGACACCGAGCGGCAATGCCTCGAGCAAAGCACCCGCAATATGTTTAATTTCTATAATCCCGACCTTAAAAACGGGGAACTTGCCACCTATGAAGGCATTTCCCACCATCGAGGCGAGATTTGTGACGTCATTACCTACACTTGCCCCGCCAAGATCAAAACACTCCGTTATTTCTCCCGCAAGGAGGCCAAGCTCGTCGCCACCATCCGTGAAGTTTCCGGTGAACAGGTCGAAATCGTGGAGGAAGGCGACTTGTATGTCGACGGCGTCCGCTTCCCGCAGGCACAACTTTATTTTCAGGACAGGCAACCGCTCCACCGTATGGAAGTGAACAAAGTCACTGTAAACGAGGCCTTGGAGGACGGAATTTTCGCTTTCCCCAAGCCAAAGAAATAAGTGACCCTGTCTTGCGCGCGGGGCGGCAAAGTGTTTGCTTAGGGGCATCATGCAAAAGCTGGAGTTTTCCGACACCCCTAAATTCAAATCTGCCCTGCGTCGTTTCTGCGCCAAAGCAAACGTCACGGGTGACCTCGCCCAAGTCGTCAGTGGTATCCTTCAGGATGTCCGTAGCGGCGGTGACCGCGCCGTCCTCGATGCCACCCAACGCTTCGACCACGCCCAGCTCAACGCCCCCGCCATGCGCGTCGCACCCGCTGAACTCAAGGCGGCACAAAAGCGCCTTTCCCCCGCCGACCGCAAAGCCATCCGCGAATCCATTGCCATGGTCAAGGATTTCCACCACAAGACCCTCCCCAAAAACTGGCAGGCTAAAAATGCCCACGGCGCATTCGTCGGGGAACGCTTTTACCCCATCCAGCGCGTAGGGCTCTACATTCCCGGCGGCAACGTCCCCCTCGTTTCTACCGTCATCATGACTGCCGTCCTCGCCAAACTCGTGCGCTGTCCGGAAATTGCAGTCTGCACCCCCCCGCGTCCCGACGGCAGCATCGCCCCTGGCATGCTTGCCGCGCTCGCCATGGTCGGCATTGAGGAAGTTTACAAAGTTGGTGGCGTGCAGGCCATCGGAGCCATGGCATTTGGCACCAAAACCATCGCTCCCGTTGATAAAATCTTCGGCCCCGGCAACGCCTACGTCATGGAAGCCAAACGCCAGGTGCTCGGCACCGTAGGCATCGACCTCCTTCCCGGCCCCAGCGAAGTCATGCTCATCGCCGACGGCGGCGCCAACCCCCGCCACCTCGCCGCTGACCTTCTCGCCCAAGCGGAACACGGCAGCGGCAAGGAAATCCTATACTACGCCACCACCAGCAAGGCACAGGTCGCCAAAGTCGAACGCGCCATCGAGGCGCAACTCCCCGCCCTCCGACACGCTAAAAAATGCGCCGCCATCATCAAGCAGCGTTGCCTCGCCATTACCTGCAAGAACCTCGCGCAGACCGCCGAGGTTGCCAACTACATCGCCCCCGAGCACCTTGAGTTGCAGGTCGCCGACAAAGCCTTGCCCGCTCTCAACCAAGCCATCACTACCGCCGGTGCCATCCTACAGGGTTACCACACCCCCACCGTCCTCGGCGATTTCACCGCCGGCCCCAGCCACACGCTCCCCACCGGGCGCGCCGGACGCTTCTTCAGCGGGCTACAAGCCACCGATTTCATGCGCCGTTCCAGCACCGTGCGCTACGACCCCCGCAGCCTCGCCAAAGCCGCCCCCGTCATCGAAACCTTCGCCCGCCTCGAAGCACTCGACGCCCACGGCAACTCCCTCAAGATACGCCTCTAATCTATGAAAAAATCCTTTGAGGCCGGAGCGCGGGCACAGGCGCATGTTCAATCGCTGCACGCCTACGTGCCGGGTGAGCAACCGCAGTGTGGGGGCTGGACGAAACTCAACACCAACGAAAATCCCTATCCGCCCTCGCCGGCAGTGACGCCCGCGGTCGCGGCAGAGGCCGACAAACTCCAATTTTACCCCGAGCCCACCAGCGCGGCTTTGCGCGCGGCGATCGGTGAGCATGCGGGCCTCAGCGCGGAGCATGTTATTATTGGGAATGGTTCGGACAACATCCTCGATTTGATTACCCGTTGTTTTGCGCAGCATCCGGGAGTGGGGCACACCGTTCCGAGTTACTCGCTCTACCCGGTGGTGGCGGGAATGTCTGGGCAGGCATTGATGGAGGTTCCCTTTGACCGCTCCATGCGGCTGGATGTGGAAGCCATTGCCGCCTTGCAGGCGCGGGTCTTTTTCCTGACCAATCCCAACGCTCCCACTGGAGTCAGTTTTCCACTCAGTGAAATTGAGCCAGTCTTGCAGGCGATAGACGGATTGCTGGTGGTGGACGAGGCCTACGTCGACTTTGGGGGTGAGAGCGCACTGCCGCTCTTGCAGGACTATGAAAATTTGATCGTGGTGCGCACTTTTTCGAAGTCCTATGGCCTCGCGGGCATGCGGGTGGGCTATGCCCTTGCTGCGCCGCAGATCATCGGCTTCCTCGACCGCGTGCGCGACGCCTACAACCTAGACCGCATCGCGCAAGCCGCCGCCCTCGCGGCTTTTTCCGACCGCGACTATTTCGAGGCCCGCCGCGCTGAAGTCATCGCAACCCGCGAAAGCACCCGCGCCGCTCTCGACGCCCACGGCTGGTTCACTTACCCCTCGGCCGCCAATTTCCTCTTTACCGAGCCCAAAAACGCCGCCGGAGACTCCGGCCCGGAAGTCGCTGCCGCGCTCTTTGAACACCTCAAGGAACAACGCGTTTTGGTGCGCTATTTCCCGGGGCATCCTTTAACTTGCGCTTTTGTCCGAGTCAGCATAGGAACGGATGCAGAAATGCAGGTATTTTTAACCGCGATCGACTCATGGCTGAACCACGCATAGCAACCCTTACCCGTAATACCAAAGAAACCCAGATCTCGATGGAACTCGCGATCGACGGAAATGGCGTCTCAGAAATCGAGACCGGCATCCCTTTTTTGGACCATATGCTTACCCTTTTCGCCCGCCACGGCTTCTTTGATTTAAAGCTCAAGGCAAGCGGCGATATCGATGTGGATTACCACCACACCGTAGAAGACACCGGTATCGTGCTGGGGCAGGTGCTCAAAGAAGCGCTTGGTGAAAAACGCGGTATCCGTCGTTACGGTTACTTCCTGCTACCTATGGACGAATCCCTTGCGCGGGTCGCGCTGGATCTCTCTAACCGTCCGGCATTCGTCTATAAAGTCGATTACAAGGACGCGATGGTGCGCGACTTCAGTATCGGGCTGGTAAAGGAATTTTTTCAGGCCTTCGCCAACGAGGCGGGTTGCAATCTGCACATCAATCTCGAATACGGCGAGGAACCGCACCACATCGCGGAGGCCATCTTCAAAGGCTTTGCCCGCGCGCTCGATATGGCAACCACGCTCGACCCGCGCCTCGGTGACGCCATCCCTTCGACAAAGGGGAGCCTCAGCGAGTAGGCCGCTTCAAGTGAAACAAGCAAGTCGCGGAGTGGTAATTTAAAGACAAAGGAGCGAAGGCGGGGGAGTTTTATTGAAAATCAATGGGTTTGGCTTCCTGCCTTGCCTCGGCAGTTGAAATTGGCATAGCTGGAGGGGATTTATGACGGATTCAAACGGCAGTTTTAAGGTATTGGTAATCGATGATGACGCCGATTTGCGTTACTCCTTGAAGCGCGTGCTCAGCGGTAAGGACTACACCGTGTTGGAGGCGGAGAGCGGTGAAGCGGGTATCAAAATGGCGGCGGCGGAAAAACCGCAGGTTATTTTGTTGGATAACCGTATGCCCGGGATGACTGGTATTGAGGCCCTGCAACATCTGCGTGGGGAAAACCCGAATGCCATGATCATTTTAATGACGGCTTTCGGTACGACGCAGACGACCATCGAGGCGATGAAGTTTGGGGCTTTTGATTATATCATGAAGCCGTTTGATCCGAAGCAGATCCTGGGTTTAACAGAGGCGGCGCTGGCGGCGTCCTCGGATTTGGACAAAGCGAGTGCGAGCATGGGCGGTGATGCGGATTCCATGGTGAGCGCTGAGGACTTGGAAGGCGGAATCATTGGGAGTTCCGCGGCGATGCAGACGGTTTTTAAGACCATCGGTCAGGTTGCGGCGAGTGACGCGACTGTGATGGTGACTGGAGAAAGCGGTACGGGTAAGGAGTTGATTGCGCGGGCGATTCACCAGAACAGTCTGCGGGCAAACAAGCCTTACATCGCGGTGAATTGTGCGGCGATTGCGGAGAATCTCATCGAGAGTGAATTATTTGGGCACGAGAAGGGCGCGTTTACGGGGGCGACACAACAGCACATAGGCAAGTTTGAACGCTGTGACGGGGGAACTATTTTTCTGGATGAAATCGGTGATATGGCGCTGGCGACGCAAACCAAGATTTTGCGGGCATTACAGGAGGGGGAAATTCAACGGGTCGGTGGTTCGGAAACCATTAAGGTGGATGTGCGTATGCTGGCTGCGACGAATAAGCCGCTGGAAAAAATGGTAGCGGAAAAGACCTTCCGTGAGGATTTGTATTATCGCTTGAACGTGGTGCGGGTGCCTTTGCCGGCCTTGCGTGAACGGATGGAGGATGTGCCCTCTTTAGTGGATTACATGCTCAAGCGACTGGCACGGGACAGCAAGACGGAGTCGAAGCAAATTTCACCGGAAGCCTTGGCGGTCTTAGGGGCGTATGATTGGCCGGGGAATGTGCGGGAGTTGGAGAATTTGATTTACCGCAGTGCGGTTATGGCGCAGGGCGAGGCGATTCTGGTGAAGGATCTGCCTGCGGAAGTCGTTAGCAATGCGGGCAAGGCGTCGATAGGAAAAACAGACTCAGGGGCATCGGAGGATGTCGAAGTGAGTGGTGATGCGTTGGATGCGGCCTATGCGGAATTGCGTGCGGAAAACGACGCGGATTTGTTGCAGGCGGCTGAGCGTGAAATGATTCGGCGGGTGCTCGTGGAAATAAAGGGCGAGACTGGTGCGGCGGCAAAGATCTTAGGGATGACTCCGGCAACGCTGCGCAAGCGCATCGAGCGCTACGGTTTGGGGGAGTAAATTTGCGTTGCGCCTAAAAGGAGCGCACGGACACCTGGATCCTTGCTTCGGCGGGAATCCCGAATTTGTCCTTGCCGCGAATGATGACAACTTCGCGGAGCGGGATATTGAAATTGACCGGCAGGATGCGCAGGAGGAAGTCAGCGCGGTTTTTGGGGTCTTCCTCGCGGCTTAACTCAAGACGCATGGGATCGTAGGCGATGCTATCGATGGAATCAATGTAGCGCTTGTCGAGATTTACGGAGATTATTCCCGGCGTTTTGAGGCTGTCGGGCGCCCAGTATAGGATTTGGGGGCGTGCCTCAATGAGGACAGGGATTTGTACAAAAACATGAAGAGTGGAAACAGGCTTGGATTCACCGTCAAGGTAAACGAAGAGGCGTTCGTAGTGTTTTCCGGTGCGTTTTCCCTTATTGAAAATAGCGGTGACGATGCTTTGTCCCTTGGCGCGGATAATGCGGCGGTCGATAAGGGCGGTAACGTTTCCGGCAGAGGTTTCGATACGATCAATACGGACGGGTTCGTCGCCGCTGTTGGAAACAACAAATTGCAGACGGGCTTGTTCCTCGTTGGGCTTTAGCTCGGCGCGCGCCTCGGTTTGATTCCATTTGATTGTGATTTCTGCCTGTCCGTGAGCGACCCAAAGAATGAGGCAGCTGAGAAGGGTAACTGTTTTAATCAGGAATCGCATGTTTCGATTTTTTGAATGTGTCGCGGCAATTCATGACTGGCAAGTTTGAAGGGATGGGCTTTCATACTTCACCTAATAATTATTTTTGCTTAATTTGTTGGGCATGGGAGTTTATACCGAGCAAATCGAGGCGCGTGCGCCGGGAAAATCAACGGTTGAAATCACGGATGCGATTGAATCGGGTCTGCGCAAGAGTGGACTGCAAGAGGGGAGCGTGACGGTCTTTTGCTGTCATACGAGCTGCAGCCTGGTGATTATGGAAAATGCGGATCCCTCGGCGCGGCGCGATCTGGAACGCTTTATTGAACGCTTGGTACCCGAGCAGAATCCTGATTTTACCCACACCCTTGAGGGGCCGGACGATATGCCGAGCCATATCAAGATGGCCCTAACACGAACAATGGAGGTGATACCCTTTGTGAACGGGCAGTTGTGTCTTGGTACCTGGCAGGGCGTTTTTCTTTGGGAACACCGCGCACAGAGCCAGAACCGCCGCATCGTCCTGAGCTATCAGGGGGAGTAGGGCGGCTAACGCGCTAGTTTTAGGAGCTCCTCGACAGGGGGGACATCCTTGATGATCTGGCTGGGTTCCGGGCCGACGCCAATGTAGCGGAGGTTGGGAAGTTTTGCGGGGCCTTGGTCGCCGTGGTTGGCGACATCCACGAGGGCTTTGAGCATCCAGGCAACGTAGCTTTGGGCGTTCGCGGGGAGGTCGGCAAATTGGCGCACTCCGGAAATGTCTTCGCTCCAGCCGGGGAGTTCCTTGTAGACCGCTTGCAGAGTGCGGCGGTAAGTGTCGTCGCGCGGGACGTGGTAAACCGTTTGCCCTTCGGCATCCTGGTAGGCGGTGCAGATACGAAGGCTACCATTCCAATCGCCGGAGTAAGAGAGGGCGTCGAGTTTGTTGAGGACGAGATCCTGATAGCCGCCGTAACGGAGGGCGTCGCCTTTTTCAACGGCGTCATACCAACCCACCATGCGTTGGCGTCCGGTAGTGGCGCCGAATTCAATTTTACGCAATTTCTGGCTGAGGGGATGTTTGAGCTCCATCTCAGAAATAAAGGCGTGGGTGCCAACCTTGGTGTCGTAGGCTTTACAGCAACCGACATTGTGAATCGGCTGGGCGGGGATGCCGGCAGACTGGAAGAACTCGGGGGTGAAGGTGTGGGAGGCGGTGACGTTGGGAGGGAAGCCGTGGCGCTTATCGAGCCAATAGGCCTGCCCGAATTCTCCGATGATATAACGCCCCTGATCCATTTCGCGCAGGACGAGTTCGCGCACGTCGGTTATTTGGGGGGCAAGGATTTGTCCGGCAGTCCAGTAGGTTTCGATGAGCGCGTCGGCATCGAGGGTGAAGGCTTCTGCGCCAGCGAAGGCGGCAAAGTCAAAATCAGCGGCGGCAGCTTTTCCGGCTTCGATGATTTCGGCATTGGCGCGAGATTCCGCGTCGCTGAGGGTTGCGAAGAAGGAAGGCCAACGCTCGGGGGAGACTTGGCAGACGTGTTCAATGATGCGGCAGGTGCGGGTGATGCGCTCGCGGAATTTTTCGACAAAGGCATCTTTGGAGCCGAGGAGGTCGGCATAATAAATTTGGAATTGCCCGACTTCATCGAGGTAGGCGGGGGTAATGCCGCGTCCGGTGGAACCGCGGGCTTCGCCGCCGAGGGCATGGGTGCGGTAGTCTTCCCATGCGAGGTCGAGGAGGCGGTGACTGAGGTCGGAAAGGAGGCAGCGCTCGTCGATGGCGAGGCGTGCGAGGGCACGGTGACCATGGAGTTCGGCGTAGGCGCACTCCCAAAGGAATTTGCGGGGATCCGCGACCACACCACAACCAATGGGCAGGTGGGGCACTTTGGGATCTGCCACGCCTCCGGGCAGGAGGTTGAGTTTTAGCCCGGAAACGGTATGACCGGAGTTGGACCCGCCGTTGACTTTCATGACCGCTCCCACGGCATCTGCGCGCCCCGTGGAGTCACGGAGCTCGTTGACGATTTCGAGGATAACGCGGCCTTTGCCCTCGTCCCCGGTTGAGATGCCGGTATCGGCAATGAGTTGACTCTGGAATGGAGTGAGCATTCGGATTATTTGCTGGATTCGGTGTCGCTGGTTTTGACGGTGATGACGTCATGGGGTGCGGATTCGCGTTGGCCGGCTGGGCTGACGCGTATGTAGCGGGCTTTTTCACGTAATTCTGGAAGGCTGGCGGCGCCGAGATAGCCCATGCCTGACTGGATGCCTCCGACGAGTTCGCCGAGGACTCCGGAGAGGGAACCGGCGGCTTCTTTGAGGGCTTCGATGCCTTCGGGGGCGGCCTTGGTGGCGACGTCTTTACGATCGTGTCCGTAACGTGCGGCAGAGCCGTCTTTCATTGCGGCGGAGCTGCCCATGCCGCGGTATTGTTTGTAGAGTTTGCCGTTAATTTCGATGATTTGCCCGGGTGCTTCGTTGCAACCAGCAAGGAGGCTGCCGCACATTACGCCATCGGCGAGGGTGAGGGCTTTGACGATATCGCCGGATTTGGTGATGCCGCCGTCGGCGAGGATGGAGACGCCTTGTTTTTTAGCGGCGAGGGAGGCGGCATAGAGTGCGGTCATTTGGGGGATGCCGACTCCGGCAACGATGCGGGTGGTGCAAATGGAGCCAGGGCCCTGTCCAATTTTGATACTGTTGGCACCGGCATCGGCGAGGAAGTCAACGCCCTCGGCGCTGGTGACATTTCCGGCAATGAGCACGAGTTCGGAGAATTCGGAGCGCAGGAGGCGGACGGCGTCGCCAACGCCTTTGGTGAAACCGTGGGCGGTGGAAACTGCAATGGCGTCGACGCCTTCCTCAACGAGTTGGCTGACGTGTTGGACAATGCGGTCGGTGTCGAGGTTACCGTCGCTTTTGCGGTGTGCGGAAATGGCGGCACCGCAGCGGAGGCGGAAGTATTCGTCGCGGGCGGGTTTGACGATTTGTTGGGATTCTGCCTCGATGCGTTCGATATCACTGAGGGTGAAGAGGCCGCAGAGGCGGTCATTGTCGTCGACTACCAGAAGTTTATGAATCCCGAGGTGCTCGGTGAAGAAATCGTCAGCGGTTTTGATGGGGTCTTGGGTGATCTCTTTTTCATTGAGGGTGTAGACCTGATCGCGGGGTGTCATGGCTTCGGAGACAAGGCGGTCGGCGTAGCGGGGTTTGACAACGCGCCCGGGCAGGAGGCCGAGGAGTTTGTTTTCTGCATCAACGACGGGGAAGGTGCTGAAACCAAAGCCCCGGGCTTCGATGTATTCGAGGACTTCGCCGATGCGCTGATCGGGTGCGGTCTTGATGGGTTCCTGAATGAAGCCGTGAATGTGGTTTTTTACTCGGGCGACTTCGTGAACCTGTTTCTCATCGCTCATATTGTAATGAATGAGGCCGAGGCCGCCGTTGAGCGCCATTTGAATCGCCATCTTGGACTCCGTAACGGTGTCCATATCGGAGGAAATAATGGGTATTTGCAGTTCCAGGCTGGGTGCAATGTGCGTTGCCAGGCTGGTTTGCTTGGGGAGAATCTCGGAATATAGGGTCGCGAGGGAGAGGTCGTCGTAGGTCAATCCCACGGGTAGGTTGGCCTTGAAGAACCGATCGGCATTGAGATAAAAGCCGTCGTTACTGTTGTTGGCAGATGCTTTCATGCGCTGAGTGCATCAAATAGTTGTCTTTTCTCAAGCCGAAAACACATTGGAAGGAAATGTTGGAAATTGCGTATCAGCCCTATTTGCGTCGATTCGATCGTCCTTTGCTCACTTCAGGCGGGGAATGGGCGGAGCGTAGGGGCTTTTTATTGCGGGTTTGTGAGGGGGGACGGGTAGGCTATGGTGAAGTGGCGCCGCTTCCGGGATTTGGGACTGAGAGCTGTGAGGCGGCAGAGGTTTTTTTAAGGGGGTTGGTGAAAAATCCGGAATTGGAAGCGGGTGCGGATTTGCCTTGTTGCGCTTTTGCTTTGAGTGCGGCGCGGGCTCAGTTGGTCGCTGGGGTTGCGGAATCGGGTCGTGCCTATGCGGTTTCGGGGCTTTTGCCGGCAGGTGAGGAGGCAATCAGAGCCCTGCACGATAAAATGGGTGAGGGTTTTAGGAATTTCAAATGGAAGGTTGGGGTTGAGGCGCCGGTTGAGGAGCAGGCAATTTTTGAGCGTTTGGTGGATGGCTTGCCTTCGGATGTCCGTTTTCGTTTGGATGCGAATGGTGGGTGGTCGCAGGAAGTGATGACTGACTGGCTGGATTTTCTAAAGCGGTGGGGGGATCGAATTGAATACGTGGAGCAACCGCTGGCACCGGGTGGGGAAAGGGAGATGCTGTCTGCGCGGGCGGATTCGGGGATCGAGATTGCTCTGGACGAGAGTTTGAATGGTGGTGAGGGGGTTCGTTGTATGGATGCGTGGCCGGGTGTGTTGGTGGTAAAGGCGCCTTTGATGGGTGATTTTGGATCTTTGATAAATCGCCTGCGTCCCTTGAGTGAGCGGGTGGTGCTGTCTTCGGTTTTTGAAACGGGTGTGGGACTTTTAAATAGTTTGGCGCTGGCAGATGCTTTGCCTGAAATGAATCGGGCATTGGGGTTTGATACTTTGCAGTTTTCGGATGGATTAGAAGGACGGCGAGCAGGTGCTTTGATTGGTGCCTCGGAACTTGCGCCGATGAATGCCGAATTGATATGGAAACGGAACCGCCAATTGAGCTAGCGCTAGTGCAGCGCGACTGGGTCATTGGAATTCCAGGGACGGTTTTCGCGGAGCGGGTGGGCGCTTGGGTAAAAACGTTGACGGCTACAAAACCCGGTCCGGTGTTGTTGGCTGAGCGGGATCGCGTTGAGTTTGCAACGGTGTTTATGGCGGCGGTGTATCTGCGGCGACCAGTGGTCTTGGCCAACCCGGAATGGGGGGCGGTTGAGTGGGCGGCGGTGCAGTCGCAGTTGAGTCCGGCGTTAGTGGTGGGCGCTGTGCCGTTTGAGGCGAGTGAAACGCCAAGTGAGTTGGAGTCCGGTGCTATTTTGATTCCGACGGGGGGAAGTAGTGGTGGGGTGCGTTTTGCCTGCCACGACTGGAGCAGCCTGAGTGTGGCGGCGGAGGGTTGGTTGGCATTTTCGGGTTCGGAAACGCAGGGCTTGTTCTGTGTGTTGCCGCTGTATCACGTGAGTGGATTGATGCAGTTGGTGCGCAGTTTTTTGGGAGGCTTGCGGCTTGAGTTTGGCACTTGGAATACCATTTCAAAACTGGAGCCGTGCGGTTGGGCGGTTTCGCTGGTAGCGACGCAATTAGAACGTCTTTTGGAAGATGGCGACGCGGTGAAAACATTGCGCGGGATGGAAGCGATTTATATGGGCGGTGGGCCGATGCGAATCGAAACGGCGAAACGCGCGCGCGCTGAAGGTTTAGCTTTGGTTCTGAGTTATGGGATGACTGAGACGGGGGCGATGGTGACTGCTTTGCGAAAAGAGGATTTTTTGGCGGGATCTTTTCATGCAGGAGGGGCTTTGAAACATGCGGGTATCCGGATTGTGGAACCTAGCGGTAATGCCTGTGGGGCGGATGTCGAGGGTCGGATTGAGGTGACTTCGCGAGCGATATTTAAAGGTTATCATGGTGGGGTGACTCACAACTTGGCAGGCGATACGTACTTGACCGATGATTTGGGTTTTCTCGATTCGGAAGGTCAGTTGCACGTAGTGGGTCGCGTGGACGGCTTTATTCAAAGCGGGGGCGAGAAGGTGGATCCCCGGGAGGTTGAGACTGCAATGTTGAAGCTTGAGGGGGTTGAGGCGGCGCTTGTTTTAGGGCAAGCGGATGCGGAATGGGTTGAGCGGGTGGTGGCCTTTTATGAGGGAGAGGCAGGTCTAGATGTCATTGCCTCTCTTGCGGGGATGTTAGCCGCTCATAAGCTTCCCAAATGCTGCTTGCGGGTTGAAGCCTTGCCGCTGAATGAAGCTGGTAAGGTCGATGCCGTGAAGATGGCGGCTTTGTTGAAGGCGGTTCAGTAAAGCCAAAAGCGGCGAAATTTTTGCTGAAAGTCGCGGGCTTGCTGAGTCCATTGGTTAACGAAAGGGGTGACGCGGGCGCGGTGGTCACGGGTGCTGATTTCATTCCACCATGCGGAACTGCCAACGTGTTTATTGAAGAGTTCGATGCGTTTGGCGGCGGCGAAGTTATTACCCGGTTCCCAGGCGGCGGTGAGCTGCATCATGTGGAAGCTAACCTCGGTTGGTCGGAGGCGCGCCCAGTCGGTCACGTGAACATAGACGCCCTCGATTCGGGCGCCGGATTGGGTCGTGGTGCGTTTGATTTTAAAATGCAGACCGGGGATGCGCAGGCGGGTGAGGGTGCGCTGAACTTCGGCAGCGGATTTGCCTTTATAGCGAAGGAGGCGGAAGGGGTAGGGAGTGCCGATGCCGTGGGAAAAGCCGCCCTCTTGTGCGCCGAGTCCAAGCATGGCATAGCCGAGGACTGCGGAGAGGCTGGGGATATAGGGTGAGGTAGGGATCCAGCGGAGTCCTGTTTCCGGCCACAGCATGGAGCGTTTCCAGCCGCGCATGGGGATGATGGTCAGCTTGCTGCGGCGCACTTGCTCGCGGGTGACGTTTTCGGAGCGGAGCCAGCCGGGAGTGTTGCGGGCGATGTAGGCGATTTCTCCAATCGTGAGTCCATGGACGTAGGGGGTAAAAATATCACCTACGTAGGAACGCCATTCGGGGTCGAGGGGTGGGCCGTCAACTTTGAGTCCTCCGAGTGGGTTGGGTCGGTCGAGGATGATGACCTCAACGCCGTTGGCAAAGCAGGCCTCCATGGTATAAATCATGCAGCTTACGTAAGTGTAGGAACGGACGCCGATGTCCTGTAAATCAATGACCATGGCATCGAGTCCCTGCAGCATGAATTTGGCGGGGCGCCGGTATTGACCGTAGAGGGAGTAAACGGGCAGGCCGGTGCGGGGGTCGATTTTATTGGCGATGGGTTGGTTGGCTTTTTCGTCGCCGTAAATGCCGTGTTCGGGGCCGAAGAGGGCGACGAGTCGGGTATTGTTTGCCCGGCGAAGGACATCAATGGTGCTTTGTCCGTGGCGGTTGACTCCGGCGGGATGGGTCAGGAGGCCGATGCGTTTTCCGGCGATTTGGCGGAAGCCATTTTCCTGGAGCACATCAATGCCGAGGTGGATGGATTGGGCATGAAGTTTTCCGAGGAGGAAGAGGAGGAGTGCGAGTGCGACGGCGGGGTATTTACGCATCGTTTTGGGGTGGGTTAGGTTTGGCTTTGGTGTGGCGGTGCGCTTCGATTTTTTGATGGAGGAGAGTGTAGCTGGCAGTGGTGCGTTTGGCGACATACTTATAGATATTGCCGCTTATGACGCCGATAAAGGTGCCGATAATAATTCCACCCAGGCTGGTAATGCCAAAAACAGAAAGAAGGGTATCGAGATTGTTGCCCCAGTTACCGGAGAAAAAATTGTTAATGAGGAGGTCGATTTCATTTTTCCCGAAAGGGCTGGATTCGATGGCGAGTAGCCCGAGGGTCATGCGCCCGATTTGATAGAGGGCGAACCAAATGGGTAGGACGGTAAAGGGGTTGGTGATGAGCTGGACCCCGGCGAGGATTGGTAGGTTGGCGCGCAAAAGCAGTGCTAAAATCAGCGCGAGGGGTAGTTGCAGTCCGTAGATTGGCAGGAGAGTCAGGATACAGCCGACTTGCAGGGCGGGGACTGCCTGTTCGGGCCGGAAGCTCCAAAGGTAGGTGCGTTTGCGGGCAGCCTGGGCAAACCAACTGAGCACGGGGTAACGGTGCATGTTGGAGCGCCGTGGAAGCGGCCGCATCCAGCGTTTGAGGCGTCGGATGCGGCGGCGTTTTTCCTCAAACAAGCGGTGTGTTTCGTTTGTCATGAGGTTGCGTTCGCCGGTTTGTGCGGAGAGTGCTGAATCTAGCGCTGCTCTTGACCTGTTTTTACATCGATGATTTTGAAGTTTTCGACGTGATAAATCGGGTCGGCACGGAAGGCAAGTTTCACGCCGTAGGATTGTTCGATTTCGAGGAGCAGGTCCTCGTCCTCATTGCGAAAACGCTCGAGGTTGGAGGGGTGCAGGAGAATCCGCAGGCTGATTTCCTCGTCTTCGCCGTCGCTGGCGCGAAGGTGGCGAATGACGCTGATGAGTCGACGCTGGATTTCAACGCTCATGGTGCGTGAGGATTTCACGGAACCGCGTCCGTTGCAGTAGGGGCAATCGATATTGGTGCCACTTGAGTGACTTTCTGAATGCCGCTGACGTGTCATTTGCATGATGCCGAGTGTGGAAATTGGAAGGATATGGCTTTTGGCCTTATCGTTCGCCATTTCGCGGCGCATGCGCTGGAGGACGGCATTGCGGTCTTTTTTTGATTTCATATCAATGAAATCCATAATGACGAGGCCGCCGATATTGCGCAGGCGAACCTGTCGGGCAATTTCGGTAGCGGCCTCAAGGTTGACCTGCAGGATGAAGTTTTTGCCGTCTTTGCTTTTGTTTTTGTGAGCGCCGGTGTTGACGTCGATAGAGATGAGGGCCTCGGTTTCTTCGATGACGATTTCGCCGCCGGAGGGGAGGGGAACGCAACGCATGTAGGTCTGCTGGATCTGTCGTTCGATATTAAAGCGCTCAAAGACGGGTATGTCCTCATTGAAGACATGAATCTTAGATTTTGAGCGGGGAGAGATCTTCATGACCTCTTCCATGACGCGGTCGTAGTCGTCTTTTTTATCGACCATAACGCGGTCAACTTCCTCGGTAAGGAAATCGCGAATGGTGCGCCCTACGATATCGGGTTCAACGTAGAGGCAAGCGGGTTTGCGGGCGGCGTCCATACGCTCGGTGATGGCTTCCCATCGTTTTAGAAGGATATGGATGTCGCGGATGAAGTAGCGGGCTTTTTTGCCTTCCCCGGCGGTGCGGATGATAACGCCCATGCCGGCGGGAAGGGTGAGTTCCCTTAAAATGCCTTTGAGTCGCGAGCGTTCTTTTTTGTCCTCGATTTTCCGGGAGATTCCCATGGTTCCGGCGTAGGGCATGAGCACCAGGAAACGACCTGGGAGGGCGATATTGGTGGTGGTGCGTGGGCCTTTTGTACCGATTTGCCCTTTGGTGATTTGGAGAATGATTTCACTGCCGACGGGATAGTGTTTGGGGATATCCTTGCTGGTAATCTTTTCCTTTTCCCGCTTGCGCTGCTTGTCTGACTTATTGTCACGGACGACCTCGATGCTGCTGTCATTGGCGGCAGGCAGGATGTCCCAATAATGCAAAAAGGCATTTTTGGGCTGACCGATATCAACGAAGGCGGCCTTAAGGCCGGGTTCGAGGTTTTGGATGCGGCCTTTAAAGATCGCTCCGACTTCGCGGGCATCTCCAGCGCGTTCGACCTCGAATTTTTCAAGGACTCCGTTTTTTAATTGGGCGACCCGTTTTTCGAGTGGCTCGGAATTAATGATGAGTTCGGAGAAGGCCTTATCCTCTTTTTTGATGGCCTTGAGGATGCGATTGACAAGCGGTTGTTTTTTGGCGCGCTGGGCGGCGGCGTTGCGCAGTTCGCGAGGGTTGATGCGTTCTGCCTTCTCCTCGACGGGAGGAGTGGTCAGGGCTTCGTCGTAGTTATCGTTGTTGGTGTCTTCGTTATCGTCTGAATGAATAGTATTGGATTCTTGCATGGCTTGGGGATCTCCCGGGTTGGATGGGGGTTGCCACGTCTTGAAAAGGTGTTATTCATGGGTCCAATATAGGCAGGGGGACTAGGTGTAGTCCTTTCGGTGCCGATAAACACTTTGTATTAAACCTTGTAGAAAGAAACAGCTCAAGACGAAGGAACCTCCGTAGCTTAAAAATGGAAGCGGTAGTCCGGTAATCGGGGTAATGCCGATTGTCATACCGATATTGATAAAGAAATGGATGAGGAAGAGCACGCTGACGCCACAGGCGAGGTGCATTCCAAATCTGTCTTTAGCGAGACCGGCAATACGAATGCCGTTGGTGACAAGTATGGCAAAGAGCCCGATGATGAACACGCTTCCGAGAAAACCAGTTTCCTCTGCAATAACAGAGAAAATGAAGTCGTTGTGTGCGACCGCTTTGGGCAGGTAACCGAGTTGTGCCTGGGTACCTTCAAGAAGGCCTTTCCCGGTGGCACCGCCGGTAGCGGCTGATATTTTTGCTTGTTTGGCATTCCAGCTGGCGCCGGTGCCGTTGGGATCGACAACTTCGGGTGCAACGAAGGAGAGGATCCGGTTACGTTGATAATTATGGATGGGTAGGACAGAACGGTAGGCCTCGGTTGAGAGGGCAGGGTTACTGCTTTGTTCGGAGAGGCGTGCACGTTCGAGGTGCTGGCTGTATTTGTAGACATCGAGACCGACTACCGATACCGCGAGCATAAAAAGGGCAAAAGCACTTAGGAAAAACTTCCCTGAAAGACGGGAAATATATAAGAGTGCGAAAGTCATTGGAGGGAAAACAAGCGAAGATCCTAGGTCGGGTTGCATGAAAATCAACAACATAGGTAACAAAAAAACGATGGCGACCTTGGAAATGACGAGGATGGATTCGTTGAAGTTGCCTACTTTTGAGCGTGCAAGGATGCTGGCAGCCATGATCAGGGTGCCTATTTTTGCGGCTTCGGTGGGTTGCACGGTGGTGATTCCGAGGTCAACCCAGCGGCGGGCACCCATCATTTCAACGCTGAGGGGGCTTTCCGGGCGGGCTAGGAGGAGTCCGCCGATCCCGATGGCATAGATAAAATGAGCGTAGCTTAGGAATATTTTATAGTTTGCGAATGCAATGCAGGTGTAGGTGGCGAAACCAAGCAGGACCCAGACAATTTGTTTTTGCCAGTCATTTCCTGCGTAGGAGGCTTGCGCAGAATAGATAAAGAGGATTCCGGTGGCGCAGAGAAGGGCGATTACCAGGGGGTTAATCCAATCAATCCGGGGGCGGTTTCCGGAATCTGCCAGGTTTTGGTATTTCCGGCTAAAGCGATGACTGGTTGCGCTCATGGATTCGGGGCAGTTTTGGGGTGCGCTTAGTTGGTGTCGCCCAGGTAAGCTTTCGGGGTGACGAATCCGGTGGGTGTGAAAAAGGACTTAATGCACTCGGGTAGGATGCGGTATTCCTTCACTTTCGTGAGCGGGATCCATTCGATGCCGATTTGTTTTTTATCGTGTTCGGTGCCGTTTCCGAGGCCTTCGCGGGTTTTGAGGCTGCAATGGAAGACGCATTCCACTTGATGGAAGTTGGAATGGCTGGCGCGGAACTCGTGGTTTCGACCGATGTATTCGCGGATATAGGCGAAGGCTCCGATTTCAACCGGGACGCCGATTTCTTCCTGGACTTCTCGTGCAAGGCTTTGGTGGAAGGCTTCGCCGTGGTGTTGTCCGCCGCCGGGTAGGATGTAAAAGGTGCCGCTGGAATCACGCATTTTGACAAGGAGGAGTTTGCCATTCTCGATAATCAGGGCGCGTGCAGCAGTGCGAATGTGGGTCATTGCTAGAGAGAGAATAAAGTATGGGCTCAGGAGCAAGACTCAAGCGAGCCAAATACGGGTGTAAAAAAGTATATTGCTTGTTTCATGGCTTTACTCAGGTGCGTGGAAGCGGTTAGAAGTAAAGTTGGATGAATGAGGAAGTAAAAAGCACAGAATTGGAAGTTCGGCAGCTGATTGCCGAGCAACGCTATCCTGCGGTCGTGGCGGCACTGGAAAGCTGGGCAAATCCTGAGATTGCGGATCTCCTCACCAATTTGGGCAAGGGAAGAGAGATGTTGGTTTATCGTGCTTTGCCACGGAGACAGGCCGCTGATGTTTTTTCGTATCTTGACCCGGAGGCGCAGGATGCCTTCCTGAAAGCTTTGACGGATGCGGACACGCGCAGTCTTTTGGCTAATTTGAGCCCGGATGACCGCACCGCGATGTTGCAGGAATTGCCGGCGCAGGTTACGCGGCGTTTGATGCAGCTACTTGGACCGGAGGATTTGGCGGAATCACGTCAACTGTTGGGCTACCCTGAGGAAAGCGTCGGTCGTTTAATGACGCCGGATTATATTCGGCTGCGTGCGGAATGGACGGTCGCGATTGCGCTCGAACACATACGGAAATACGGTCGCGACTCCGAGATTTTCAACATTCTGTATGTTACGGACGGCAATGGCAAATTAGTAGACATTGTGAGAATGCGCCGCTTGATCATGGCACCGCTAGAGACGGTAATCGGGGATATGCTGAATTATAATTGTGTGAGCATTTCGGCTTTTGAAGACCGCGAGGTTGCGGTTGAGATGATTCAACGCTACGATATAAGTGCCTTGCCGGTGGTGGATTCGGATGGGGTCATTGTGGGTATCGTGACGGTTGACGACATCATGGACGTGGCAGAGGAGGAGACCACCGAGGACATTCAAAAGAGTGTGGCGATGGCACCGCTGGAAACAAAATATAGTTTGGCGGCGCCTTTTCTTTTATTCCGCAAGCGGATTGTTTGGCTCTTGGTTTTGATTTTTGTGAATCTGATATCGGCGGGTGTGATTGCGAGCTATGAGGATTATATCATGGAATTCATCACTTTGGCTTTGTTCATGCCTTTGGTGATCGCTGGTGGGGGTAATTGCGGAGCGCAATCCTCGACTTTGATGGTACGTGCGATTGCAACGGGGGATCTGGAACTGCAGGACTGGCTAAAGGCGACCAGTAAAGAGGTATTGGTAGGTCTTTTGCTGGGGGTTGCGATGGCGTCCATCGCGGGCTTTGTTGGTCAAATGTACGGGGGGAACACAAAAATTGCCCTGGTGGTGGCAATCAGTATGACGCTGATTGTTTTTGTGGCGAATACCTTTGGGGCGCTGCTGCCATTTGCCTTGAGTCGGATGCGGGTGGATCCGGCAGCGGCAAGCACACCTTTGGTTACCTCCGTAATGGACGTGCTCGGTTTGATTATCTACTTCGGGGTGGCGGTGCTGGTATTGGGTTAGGATTTGCTGGATGCTACCCTAGCGAAGCCATTGGTGCCACTTTTTACGGTATTCTTTAATATTCAGGCGGTTAATGACCTGCGGTTCGGTCTGGATGCGCGCTGACATGGAGGACTTGTTTTTATGGAGACTATCGACAAGGGTTTCAATGCTCATGCGACCCCATTCATAATAGGGGTGAACAACGAGGGAATCCAAGTAGCCCTGATCAATGTGCATGAAGGCGGTGGGTGATGATTGGATTGCAACGCAGGGTCGTTCGCCGGCTTTCCAGGGGTAGGCAGGCATCCCAATGAGCGGCCAGTCATCGAGGAAAACCCATCCGCTGATGAGGTCGTTGCGGTCTTCGTCTTCGGCATTGCGGATAGCTTCAATGGCAGAAAAGTAATTCGGCTCACACTGGACGATTGCTTCAATGGCTTTGTATCCGATGGCGTTCCGAATCCCGCGAAGGCGTTCTTTTTGGGCGTCGTTGGGATCGGTTGCCATAAGAATGGCAATGCGTGCCCGGCTGGGGAGTAGCTCCTTGATGGTTTGTCCCGCCAAAATACCGGCTTGGTATTCATCTGCCACGATGGATGCAAGTGGCTGGATTTCATCCAAATCGGTTTCAAAGAAAATAATTTTTTGTCCCTGTTCCTGGGCAAAGCGAATAGCGGAGTGGGTTGTTTTCTCGCGTCCGGGGCTTATGATGATGCCGTCGGCATCGTTGATAAAGAGTTTCCCAAGAGAGCCTTCCTGGTTTTGTCCCTGCGAACTGTCAGGGGTAAGCACGACAATTTCGATATCGATGGAATCGCGTTTGCTAATGGCATGCGCGGCGTCCAATGCGCCGAGATGGGTTGCTTGATAAATGCTATCCTCCCGGTCTTTGCCAACAATTCCTATGCGATATTCGCCAAGCATTTCACGGTTTTGTGCGTGAGCAAGGCTGGCAAGTAGCAGTGCGATACCGACCAGTTGTTGGATGCGTGAGTGAAGCATATCGAATGGTACGCTTATTAAAGTAGCGTAAATAAAAAGTTGTAGCTGCTTCGGCTGGAATGCCAGTCTTTTTTGGGTGGCGCTAAGTCTCGATGCTGTAGTTGTAGGTTTCGCCTGCGTGGGTGATGCTCAAGTGGTTTCCTGTATCGGCATGGGTGCTGGCTTCGGTGTGCCCGATGACGTGGGCAGGGATGCCCTGTGCTTCGGAAATTGCAATAATGGCGGGAGCCACGGAGGCTTCGCAGTAGATTTCCATGCGGTGCCCCATATTGTAGACGCGAAACATTTCCTCTGCACTGGTATCGCTCGCTTTTTGAATCGCTTCAAAAATCGGTGGCACGGGAAGCAAATCATTTTTGATAAAATGAACACCGGTCCCAAAACGCAGGCATTTGGTCTGCCCACCTCCGGAGCAATGAACCATGCCTTGGATAGCGGGGCGGTGAGTATCAAGTAATTCACGGATGATGGGAGCGTAGGTTCGGGTAGGGCTAAGCAGGGCCTCACCGACGCTCATATTGGATCCGGGCAGGGGATCTTCCATTTTGTAGGGGCCGCAGTAAAGGAGGCCGGAGTCGGTGCGCGGATCGCAGGTCTCGGGATATTTTTCAAGGTAGTAGGGTGCGAGCAAATCGTGACGGGCGCTGGTGAGTCCGTTGCTTCCAATGCCGGAGTTTTCAAAATCCTCGTATTTTGCCTGTCCAGCCGATGCGAGTCCGACGATGGCAAGTCCAGGGCAAATATTGGCGTTATCAATGACGGTATCGCGCGGCATGACGGCGACTGCGCAGGAATCAACAGTTGCGGTACCGGTAAGGTCGCCTACGTCGGCAGTCTCGCCGCCGCCGCTGACTACGCCCACACCGTATTCCCGAAGCCGCTCGAGGAAATCTTCTGTTCCGGAAATCAGGGCACCCAAGGCTTCTGCGGTAATTGCCCGGGCATTGCGATTGATGGTGCTGGAAATGAGGATGCCATCAACTGCGCCAATACAAAGAAGATCGTCAATATTCATGACGAGGCTGTCCTGTGCGGTCTTACGAAAAGCGGAGGGGTCACCGGTTTCTCGGTAGTGCAGGTAGGCGAGGGTACTTTTCGTTCCGGAGCCATCAGAGTGAATGACGGCGCATTTGGTGGGATCGCCGGTGAGGACATCGGGGCCGATTTTGCAGAAGGCACCCGGGAAAAGGCCGCGGTCAAGATGGTCAACCACTGCATGGACTTCAGATTTTGAGGAGGAGACGCCGCGTTGGGCGTAGCGATCGGAGGCGGAACTCATAATGGGTCTGGTCTTTTATATAATAGTTGGGTGCGGTTGGCGTAATTCGGCGACATGCGCCATGATTCTACGTGACGCTTCGAGGTAACGTTCGGGATGTTCTGAACCGGGGTCAACAACTTCGCTTTGTATGGGCTTGCCGTAAACAATATGGATCGGACCTCCAAGGGAGGGTTTTTTGTGATGCCGGCCGTAGGCTTCAAAAGTTCCAAAGAGGCGGGTAGGGATAACGGTGGCGCGTGATTTACAGGCAATCATGCCGGCGCCGGGCTTGGGTGGCATAAGGGCACCATCCCCGGAGCGCGTACCCTCAGGATATATAGCGACTGCACCTTTATTTTTGAGGGCCTTGAAAATTGCCTTGAGTGAACGGATGTCGGCGTTGTCACGGGCTACCGGAATGGTGTCGAGCGCGAGAAGGAATTTGCCAAACCAACCGCGATAGAGGGTGTCGCGGGCAAAGTAATTAATCTGGCGGGGGATGCGTGCGCCGATCGCAGGGGGGTCAAAGAAACTGACATGATTGGCCGCAAAAATAACGCTGCCCTGCAGAGGGATATTTTCCACGCCATGA
>CBFHXZ010000007.1:0-38472 GCA_965659965.1 Coraliomargaritaceae bacterium | reverse complement strand
TGTGAGTTTTTCGTTGTCGATTAATGACAACACCAATTTTGACGGGCAGCCTCAGACCCATGAATTTTTCAAAACCTTGGAGTTTTATCGCCGTCGGCCAAATTATACCGATTACGTTTTCAGCTTCATGAACGCGGTCGCCAAAAAGGTTTTCAATGAGGGTGGGGCGTGGCAGACGCCTAATGGAGAGAAGCGTTACCTTACGGCGCTGGCGTATTTTTGGGCGGAGCAATCGCCGAGTTTCAAGTTGCATCCCAGAGTGATGCCGGTGCTGACCTCGGACCGTGCGCAGTGGCATGACCCTGCCTATCGTGCGGATGACCGCGCGCTGATTGAGCGCTGGTCGCGGAGCGGAGCCAAGCGAATCGCAACCTGGGATTATTACTTTGGTTCGCCCTATCCTTACCCGAGGCAATTCAATCAATGGATCGCGGAGAGCCTGCAACACCTCGCCAAGAATAAGGTTACGGTCTTTTTCTCACAGTTGCCTTCGGCCTGGGGAATGGATGGCGGCAAGGCGTGGCTGGCCTCTCGTCTGTTGTGGGATCCGTATCAGGATGCGGAGGGCTTACTGGAGGAATACTACACGAATTTCTTCGGTCCGGCAGCGGAATCCATGCGGGCTTTTTATGAAACCGCCGAGGCGCACCGCAATGCGCACGAGGGGGAGTGGTATTGGATCAAACATTATCTGGATGAGGCCGCGATTGAACTCTTCCCACGGGCGGTACTTCAAAATATGCGAAAAATCATTGAGGCGGGGCTTGCCTCGGTGCCAAATAAATCCATCTACGCAAAGCGCATCGCGGTCGTTTCGGAGGCCTTCCGTTTCACCGAACTTTATGCGGACTTACAATCCACGCGCCGCGACCTAACGGAAGCAACTCTGCCTGAAAAGTTACCGCTAGCGGGGAAAATCAGCGCCTTCCTTGCGGCACGGGAGGCGTTTGAGGCTTATGCAGAAACCTTCCTCAAGGATCCCATGCACGCGCGGCTGGAATATTTTATGCGTTTGAATCAATCGGATCCGGTGCCGATGGCCTTGGGCGTGATGCTGCGATCCGGTGCTTCACTGGCGGGATTAAATCTGGAGGGCTATGCCAATACTATCGAAATTGCCGAGCGCTGGGCGCAGCACCCTGAAAGTTTTGAACCCGTATTTTGGAACGATGTGTTGAGGCACAAATTTGCACTACCCAAAGCGCGCAGTCTTTTTGAACCGCCGCTTCCTGAAATTTATGAATGGATGCTTAGCCTGCGAGCCGCCGAGGATTTGAAAATTGAAGCACTTGAGGCCCCAACAGGCTTGTTGATCGAAAACGCCGACTACGTGGCGCTTTACGGCGACGTTCGCCTTAAATCCACCCGTGATTATGTTTGTGAGTTCGAAGTCGACTACCAATGCAGTCCCGACAACCGAATTTTCATACAGGCGATGTGGAGGAATGAAGAACGTAAGACGATCCGCAATGACTTGCTCCTGCGATTGCCCAATAACGCCTCGGGGCGCCCGTACCGTTTTTCTATTCCGGTACGTTCACCGGAAGCAGCGACCCATCTTCGTCTTCGCATAAAAACCGAGCGCCAATACCCCGGAGATTTTTTAAAGATTTCGCACGTTCAGGTACATGCGGGTCTTAATCGCTTGAAGCCGGAGGCGAAATAAACCAAAGCACCGGAGGGGGATGCCGCTCGCGGAAGCCGGGGTCATGGCATTCCAAAGTCCAGCCACTCGATTCGCGTCCGCGCATCCATTCGGCCACGGCCTCGTATTCCAATTGCCCTCCGGGGTGCCCTCGATAGGCTGTAACGGTTAGCAGGCCATCGGGGGCAAGCAGTTCCGCGCTGGCATTCAGGGCGGCTAGAGTGTCCGCAACCGAGGTTTGCACCACTTTATCACTGCCGGGCAAGTAACCCAGGTTGAAGACAATCGCGGCGGCTCGCGGGGATGCTTTTATCACTGTCGCCAAGGCGGTAGCGTGGTTGTCCAGGATCAGTTGCACCTGTTTCAGGCAGTCTGCCGCCCCCAGGCGTTTGCGGGTGGCATCAATGGCGGTAGCCTGAATATCAATCGAGCATACCCGTCCATGCGCGCCGACCGCTTGCGCCAATAGCAAGCTGTCGTGCCCGTTGCCCGCAGTGGCATCCACGGCAAAATCACCCGGACGCAGGTGGGCCTTGAGTCGGTCGTGGACGAGTTGGGTTAGACGCTGCTTCATTTAAACACAAAGGGTCGGAGGTATATATAGAATAAACACAGAGGCGCGAAGAATCGGAGTTGTGGATGTAATAAACACAGAGGTGCGAAGGACTGGATTTATATATGGTTTAAACACAGAGCAGCGGTGTAGCTGAGATGATGTATAAAAAACGTCTCTGCTTCTGCGTCTTTAAATAGAAAAACCCTATCTCTCATCCTTTGCTCCTTTATGTTTAATTAGAAACCCTCTACCTCCCATCCTTTGGTTCTTTGTGTTTCATGATAAATATCTCTCCGTTACTCAGCTCCTCTCTGTTTAATACTCGATGGTCTCAATCAGGGTTGTCAAAAGTAGCGGGCGAGGTCGGTTTCGGGATCCAGGGGGCGGTCGTGTAGGAGATAATTGGTAAACTGGCGGGTCATAAGGGGCGCGAGGGAGGCGCCTTTTGAGCCGAGGCCATTGATCAGGAAGAGGCCTTTTTGGTTTGGGTGTTTTCCTATTATGGGGCGGGCGTCTTGTGTGCTCGGTCGCAAGCCTGCCAGGTGTTGCTCAATTTCCAATTCGGGAACGGTCTTCAGGATATCCCCGAGCCCCTTAAGGAGGGTGGCCTTTGCGGCTTCGGTGGGCACTTCACTCAGGTCGTCTTCGTCGTAAGTTGCGCCAATGCGGTAACAGTTTTCGCCGTAGGGGAGGAGCCATTTCCCGTTGTGGAAAATAGAGCGGGGGAGGTCCATTTCCGGGGAACGGAAAGCCAGCGTTTCGCCCTTCACAAGCTTCATGGGCAGATCGGGAAAGAAAGGGTTCTGTGTAACCGCCGCCCCTTCGCAAAAAACAACTCGTTCCGCGGAGCAATCCTCATAATGCCAGCATTGATCCGCGTCCTGCTGGAGTGCCTTGTGGTCAAAGTAGCCCTCCCGGTAGGAATGCGCGGCTTGCAAATCGGCACGCATCGCCTCGAGCAGCAGGGGCAAATCAACATAGGCGGCACCGTAGATTTCAAAACTCCCGCAGGGATCACGCAGCGCATCCGGACCTTCACCCTGCGGAGCTAGCTTGCCCAGCACATCGGCGTAGCGGGGATTGCGTGAGCGGCGGCCGATCCGTTTGAGGTCGGCTTCATTCTGGCAAAAACGTCGCAGGGGAATGGGGTGGTAGATCTTGATTCCCAGCTCGGCTTCAATAGCGCGGTAGCTGCGCTCGGCTTCCGGAAGGAGGGCATCGATTTGCCAGCTCTTGACGGCCCAGCGTCCGGTGACGGGATTGATGACCCCCGCTGCGACCGATGTGGCACAAGACTTTGTGGAATCGCCGAAGACCAACACCGATTCCCCTGCTGCGCGTAAACGCCATGCCAGCAGACAGCCGGCAAGTCCGGCACCAACAATGAGGGTATTTCGACTGGTAGGTGTTTGCTTGATGATTGCTTCGTGTTTTGGGATCGCTAAGCTTTTTCGTATCTTCTACCTGCAAGTCCTCCGCCGCAAACACTTCCTTTGAAGCTGGTCCAAAAAATACGCAGTCTGCTTGTGCCGAAACCGAGACCCCTCGGCGCGGAACCGACCCGTGCGGAAAAAGGCCGGTACGGGGAAGCACTCGCCGCCCGCTTTTGTCGTTACGAATTGGGGTATCGGATCATTACCCGCAATTGGCGCTTCCATCACGATGAGATTGACTTGGTTTGCCGCGACGGGAAAGTCTTGGTTTTTATTGAAGTGCGCACCCGCGCTGAGGGCGCGCGCATCCCTGGGGTGCAATCGGTCGATTCCCGCAAGAAAGCCAAATTGAGGCGTGCCTGCCGCAATTACCTTTATTCTTTGCGCGATGCCGCCCCGCACTTCCGCTTTGACATCATCGATATTGCCCTCTCCAAAAAAGGCGCGGGAAAGATTCGCCATTTTACGAATATTCCCCTTTTCTCCAAACACTTCAGTATTCCTAATTGCCCAAAATGACTGATCTCAAAGATGCTTCCCGCCATCCTTTTTTGGAGGGCCTCAGCAAGCACCGGGGTGCGCCACCGACTGTAATGGTCATTTTTGGTGCATCCGGTGACTTGACTGCGCGTAAACTCATACCTGCGATTTTCAACCTCGGGGTCGATAATCTCCTGCCCGGAGAGTTCCACCTGATTGGCTATGGTCGCCGAAAAATGAGTGATGCTGATTTCCGTACGGAGATGGATGCTGCCATCAAGTCGCATTCCCGGCGCCCGCTGGATCCCGCTATTTGGGAACGCGTCCGTGAAGCCATGAGCTACCAACCCGGTGGCTATGACGATGCCGAAGCCTTCGAGGCTTTGGCGAAGCGGATTGACTCGATCGAATCCGCGCTGGGTCGCGAGGTGCAACGCCTCTTCTACATTTCCACTCCGCCCAGTGTCTTTGAGCCCATCATTGAAAATCTCGGGCGTTCGGGATTGGCGAAGGCGCACCTGCATACACCGCACGCTTCAAAGGTCATTGTTGAGAAACCCTTTGGGCATGACCTTGCCACCGCCCGGGCTCTCAACGCTTCGATTCAGGAAGTCTTTGAAGAATCACAGGTGTATCGCATCGATCATTATCTCGGTAAAGAGACCGTTCAGGATCTACTCGTGCAGCGTTTCGCGAATTCCATCTTTGAACCGATGTGGAACCGCGAGCACGTCAATAATGTGCAAATCACGGTGGCGGAGAGCCTCGGGGTCGGTTCCCGTGGCGGGTATTACGATACCAGCGGAGCCTTGCGGGACATGATCCAGAATCATACCATGCAATTGCTCGCGCTGACTGCGATGGAACCGCCCGTTTCGCTGGATCCGGAATCCATCCGCGACGAAAAGGTGAAGGTTTTGAAAGCCATCCAGCCCCTGAATCTCGATGCCGCTAACGGCCAAGCCGACGTGGTGCGCGCGCGCTACACCGAGGGTATCGTCAACGGCGACCCCGTCACGGGTTACATGGAGGAATCCGGCATTCCCGCTGATTCTAATACCGAAACCTATGCCGCCCTGCGCCTCTCAATCAACAACTGGCGCTGGAAAGGGGTTCCCTTTTATATCCGCTCGGGCAAACGCATGGCGCGTCGTGCCAGCGAGATCGCGGTACAGTTCAAACGCCCTCCCGGTATTTTGTTTTCGGAAGGTGACAAATTCAACGTTGCGCCGAACACGATGGTCATCCGCATTCAACCCGACGAGGGCGTGACTCTGGTTTTAAATTCAAAGGTTCCGGGTCTCGAGACCCGAACCCAGCCGGTGAAGATGCACTTCCGCTATGCCGCGACCTATGGTTCCAATACCCCGGAAGCCTACGAACGCTTGATTCTCGATGCCATGGTCGGAGACGGAACGCTCTTCATCCGTGGTGATGAAACCGAGGCTTCCTGGAGATTAATCACGCCCATTTTGGAGCATTGGAAGGCTTCCGGAAACAAAGGCATGGAAAATTACACCGCCGGTTCCTGGGGCCCTGCAGCCAGCGACGCCATGCTTGAGGACGGAGGCAACACCTGGCGTAATGCCGGATAGCCAAAGCGTGCAAACAACAGACCAAGTTTAGGATGTCAGAATTGATCACACATCTTCCCGGGCAGGATCTTCCGGTAAGCGCGGTGGGGAAGCGCCTCCTTCAAATGTGGGATACTGACGGTGAGGAATCGCCTTCGGAGTTTCGGGCGTCTCAAATGAACATCGTGCTTCATTTCGGGTTTCAGGTAAAACCCGCGGAGGCGGTGGAGGCCTTCAATGCATTGGTGCGTTTTGTGCAGCGTTACCCCGGTCGGATCATCGTCCTTTGCCCAAGCGAATCGCGACAGGATGGTTCGATGGGAGCGAAGCTGTTCAGCCAGTGTTATATTGGCCCCTCGCAACGGGAGATGTGCTGTTGCGAAGCGCTCATGCTCTCCTTTGAACCCGAGGATTTCGGCCATCTTGCGAATCAGGTATCGGTATGGCTGGAACCGGATTTACCCACCTACCATTGGTCGATTGGGGTTCCCGTCGCGCGTATGAAAAAGTATTTCGACAATCTGCTGCGGGATGTCCAACGCACGGTTTATGACAGCAGTATTGAATCGCCGGAGGTGATGGAGCTGGACGGTTTGCGACCCGGGCGCGTTGTGGATTTGGCGCAAGCGCGGCTGCTGCCCGTGCGGCAATCTCTGGGGCAATTCCTGAGTGGCTTTCCCATGACGACCTTGGTTGACGGGCTCAAGGGCATTACCGTGGCTTGCGCCCCCGACCGGACGGGTGAAGCAAAACGCCTTTGTGAATGGCTGTGTGCCTGCCTAGACGGAAATTCCGAAAAAAAACCAAAGCCCCGCGTTCAAGTGGCAGAGGAATCCCTTCAGGCAGAAAAGCTCCAATTGAAAATGGTTTGGGAATATGAAGGTGAGGGTCACCTCAATTGGGAGCTTTACCGTAAGGGTGAGCGCGCCCGCTTTGACTTCAAATTGGGTACCGAGGCAAAATCTTTCATAACGCAGCTCAAGCCCTTGGCTGCGGAGCAAGCCTTGGCAGAGGCCTTCTTTTTCTAGCGAAGCAAGGAGGGGCTTAAGTCTTGCTTGGCGGGCGGCTGAGCACTTAAATATTGGATCCTTAATGGTAGCGAGTGCCATTGCTAAACTGATAATGTCACAAAACCAAAAAAGTGTAGCCTCAGAGCAAGAGACTGACCCGCGCCTGAATTTATTACGCACGCTGTGGCGCAGTCGGCTGGGTGACTTGCGCGAGCAAAGCCTCATCCGCCAAGGCAAGGGGTGGTTTCATATTTCAGGCATGGGGCACGAGTCCCTTGCGACCGCTGCTTTGCATCTAGAGGCAGACGACTACGCCTTCCCGTATTACCGCGACCGCGCTTTTTGCGTGCAGCGCGGCTTGAGCGATGCCGAGTTGGCGCTGGCATTTTATGCCAAGCGGGAATCTTCCAGCGGAGGCCGCCAATTAACCGGACATTTTAGCAATCGCACGCTCAATATCTGGAGCCATCCCTCTCCGGTGGGCGCGCATCTCCTGCCGGCCTGTGGTGCCGCATGGGGCATGCAAATGGACGGACAGGGACAGGTGGTTTATGCCTCGCTTGGAGAGGCCGCCGCACGACAGGGGGATTTTTATGAAGCGGTATGTTTTGCGAAGGAACGTCAATTGCCCATCGTTTTTGTGGTAGAAGATAACCGCATCGCCATCAGCACCGATACCGAGCGCACCAATCCTTTGGCCTTGGGCGTTTTGGCAGAAGATGAATGGCGGCGGGTTGACGGAGTGGACGTCGAGGCAGTCTCAGCGGTGATGGAGGATGCCATTACGCATGCACGCGCGGGTAAGGGACCCGCATTTGTGTGGTGTGATGTCGAGCGGTTCTCCAATCATTCCAGTGCCGATGACCAGCGTATGTATCGCGCCGCCGATGAACTGGAAGCCCTTCAAAGCCGTGACCCCGTGGCGCGTTATCAGGCGCAGTTGATTGAGTCCGGAGTATTGACAGAAGCGGAGGCAGAGGCGCTGGAAACAGAAATCAAGGCCGAGGTACGCGCGGTTTATCAAACTGCGGAGACTGCGGAGGATCCTCGGGAGGCAGAGCAGGACAGTCATCTCTATGGGCCTGTGGGTGAGCCTGAGGAAGCGCCGGTGGAACTGGAAGCAGAGTGCCGGATTTTAGACGCGGTGAATCAAACCTTTCACGCCGCCTTGGATCAAATGCCGGAGGTGGTTTTCTTTGGGGAGGACATCGCCGACCCGAAGGGCGGGGTTTTCAATCTCACAAAAGGGCTTTCAACGAAGGATCCGGTGCGGGCGGTCAATTCCCCCTTGGCGGAATCCACCATTATGGGAGTAGCGGTTGGATTGGCGTCTTATGGAAAGCGCCCCTGTTTTGAGATTCAATTTGTGGACTTTATCTATCCCGGCTGGAACCAGTTGGTGAGTAATATGGCGACCCTTCGCTGGCGGAGCTTTGGGCAATGGGAATGCCCCTTAGTGATTTACGCACCCTGCGGGGGATATTTGCCGGGTGGCGCGCTTTGGCACAGTCAATCCGGCGAGGCGAATTTTGCACGCATTCCGGGCTTGCGGGTGGCGGTGCCGTCAACGCCCAACGATGCGAGTGGGCTTTTTTGGGCGGCGCTCAATGGAAGCGACCCCACGATTTTATTGTTGCCCAAGCATTTGATGTGGGCGGCTCAGGCGGCTCCCGCGCCGGTGCCGGCAGTGGCTCTGGGTAAAGCCCGCGTGATTCGTGAAGGCGGGGTGCTCACTCTCGTGACCTGGGGTAATTGCGTGGAACTGGTGGAGGAGAGTCTTGCCGAAATGGCGGAGTCCGTTGATGTAGAATTGATTGACCTGCGTTCTATTGCGCCCTGGGATCGCGACTGCCTCATCGAATCTGTCTATAAGACGGGACGCTTGCTCGTGGTTCAGGAAGATAACATCAGCGCCAGCGTGGGGCAAATGCTGGTCGCGGAGTTATGCCGCGAACGCCGGGTTTTGGAAGCCTTGAAGAGCCCGCCTGCCATTGTTTCCAAAGGGGACGTGCATATTGGCTTTAATCCGATTTATGAATACGCCGCTTTGCCGGATCGTGAGCGCGTGGTTGCCGCAATCGAAGGAATGCTGGGATCCGCCTTGAAGTCCTCGCTCGAGGCGGCAGTATGCACGGAGCGTTCAGAGCCTTTGCAATCCAATACCCCGGCTGTTACTGATAAACCCACAATGAGCACGAGCAATTCCACAAAAACGATAACGGTTCCCATTCTGGGGGAGGGTATTCGCGTCGCCCGTATTGTGTCGGTGCACAAAGAAGTGGGGGATACCGTCGCGGCGGACGAAGCGCTCTGCGAGGTGGAAACCGACAAAGCAGTTTTCCCGATTGAATGTGATGTTGACGGCCTTCTGCTGGAATGGAAGGCGGGACTGGATGACGAGGTCAAGGTCGGGCAGGAATTATTGGTGCTTCAATTGACCGACGCTGCGGGCACGGCGGAAGCGCCCGCAATCGTTACGGAGGCGGTAGAACCCGCTCCCTCAAATACGGGACTTTCTCCCGAGGCGATTCAACAACTACAGGGCATTGTACCTGCTACGATTGATATGACTTGTCGATGGGAAGCGGTCAGTGAAGCACGCCAGCGCAGCAAAAAATTGGGTGGGGGTACGATTTCACCGGTGACGATGTCGGCTTGGGTTGTGGTGCAGGCGATGCAATCGCACGAGCGTTTTGCGAGCTATGTGAGCGGCGGCAAGTTGCAGGAGGGAGGCGGTGACTTTGACCTCGGTATCGCGGTGGCCTTGCCGGGTGATATTTTGGAAACGGCGGTTGTTCCGGCGGCCAATAAGCTGAGTTGGGAGGAATTTCCGGAAGCGGTGAATGTTGCCTTGAAAAAAGCGCGCCAAGGCGAACCGGTCTCCAAGAACCGTGTTTCGTTGATTATTTCCAGCCTGGGGACTTACTCGGTGCGTTCCGCCATTCCGGTAGTGGTGCCGCCCTCGGTAGCGACCCTCTTTGTGGGGGCACCCCAAAGCCTGCCGGATCCCAAGTCGAAGGACGGTGGATTAATGGAAGCGGTTTCTCTGGTGCTGACCTTTGATCATCGCTGGATCAATGGCGTCGGTGCGGCGTCGTTCCTTTCCAAGGTGCGCAAGGGAATTGAGCGCTTTGATTTAGTCTGAGTTGCCAGCGGCTCATTTTACGCCTTGCTTGTGGTATCGAATGAAACGGGCATGCGAACATTGCGGGGCAATCTTTTCGCCATTGGTGGCGGACGAATGTTATTGCTGTGGTGGTTGCTTGGCAGTTGCCGGGCTTCTGGCGAGCGAGGGCCTGGAAGAGTTTTACCGGCGCCGGGACGCACCGGGTCGCCCGGTGGGAGACTTACCGCAGGTCGATCGTGGCTGGGCGGGGGCGATGCAAAAAAAAGCGGAAGCGGCCGCACAAAATCCGGATGCGGTCACCCTAAAGCTCACGGTGGCAGGGATGACCTGTGGGGGTTGTGTTTGGCTGATCGAGCATCTTTTTGACCGTGAGGGAGCGGGGAGTCGGATTTCAGTGGCCTTGTCAGAGGGTACAATGGATTTGAAATGGAGCAAAGCTGCGGGCTTTAACTTGGTGACCTTTCTCGAGGCATTGGCGGCACACGGTTACCGCGTCAAAGTCTACCGCGGTGCCTGGTTGAGTACTGTGCCGATTGCGGCTTGGTATTTAGGGCTGGCAGTCTTGTTTAGCCTCAATGCCGGATTGTTGGCATGGCTGAAATACTCCAATGAGGGTGAAGCATCCGCGACGATACCCCTCGGCCTGCTGCTGAACGGGCTGCTTGTTTTCAGCATCCTTGCAGGTGGGTTGTGCTGGATTTTGTGGGTCTTGCGATGGCGTTTTTACGGACGGGAAAAGAGCGCCGACCCGCCGACCTAGCGTGCGTCAAAATCCTCGGGTACGGGCGGCAACACCAAAGTCATGGGTTCCGCTACTGGTTCGGGCTCTTCAAAGTTGCTATTATTTTGCCTGCAGATCAAATCACGAATCAGAGGATCATAGGCTGGGTCAGTGCTCAGTTTTGCATAGGCCGTCTCGGTCAATTGAATGGATTCCCGGCACTGACTGACGCGGTAGTTGTTGAGTTGATTGTTCTTCATCTCCTGTTCGAGTCGGGCAAGAGCCGGGTCGACTCCCCGATACTGAAAAGCCTTCAGCAGGGCAAGGTTCAGGGTTTTGCGGGAGCAGGGCTTCAGCCACCAATCAGCGCGCTGATGCGACGCGAGGATGATGAGCTGATCGATCATCTTATCATTATAGATGCGCTGATCAGGGTTGAGGGGTTGGCTGTTTTGAGCTGCCAATTCAAGGGCAAGGTTCAATTGCTGTGCGATCTCAAGGGTTCGGTGGCTTTTCCTTTCGTAGGTCGTGCCGGTAAAGAAAACCACTATGGTTCCGGACATAAGTGCAGCAATAAGAAGTAGATTCGTGAATTTATTCATGGTTCACGGGGTTGATACTATAGGTAGGTTGATTTCAGAGTAGGAGAAAAGTCAGCTTTCGCCACCGCTAACTTCACGTATCTGTGTGCTGTCAATTAGGGTTTTGCCAGCATACATTTTGGTGACCACCACCAGCGGGTTGCCGGCTTCGCACCAACCGCCCTCGCGCAAACGACTGAAAGCAGTCTGAATGTTGTCCTCAAGTTTGTGCACGAATTCCATGAAGAAGGGCTCGATGCCGTGAAGCAAAAGCAGTTGCTTGAAGAGTACTGGGTTGTCGGTGAAGGCGTAGACCGGGACGTTAGGGCGCAGGGAGGACAGCTTTTGGGTGAAAATGCCGCGCCGTGTGAAAACGAGAATAGGCGCATTCATTTCGGTCGCCAGGTGCGCCGCCGAGCGAAGCATTTTGCTCTTGGGCAGGTTTAAAGCGAGATCCTTGCGAAGGGCTTCTGTTTGTTCCTGCTCGATGCGGGTGGCGATACGATTCACGGTTTCCACGCAGGCCACTGGGTATTTCCCGACGGTGGTTTCGCCCGAAAGCATCACGCAGTCAGCCTGCTCGCGAATGGCATTGGCGATGTCCGTGACTTCCGCACGGGTCGGGATGGGGGAATCAATCATCGATTCCAGCATGTGGGTTGCCACGATGACCGGTTTGAGTTGGCGAATGCAGGTGTTGATCGCGCGGGATTGAATCACTGGCAGATCCTCAAAGGGGCATTCGACGCCAAGGTCACCTCGTGCGATCATGAGGCCATCTGCGGCCAGAATGATCTCGTCGAGATTTGAGATGGCTTGTTGGTCTTCAATTTTCGCGATGACTTTTGCCGGGCTGGCGCGGTGGCGAAGGTATTCGTGGAAGACGTCGAGGTCTGCCGGTTCCCGCACAAAGGAGAGGGCAAAAAAGTCGATGTTCTCATCGATACCTACATCAATGTCGGCTTGGTCTTTTTCGGTGAGTGCTGGTAAGTTGACGCGCACGCCCGGCAGGTTGATATGCCGCCGATTGCCAAGAGGGCCGGGAACGCAGACTTCGCAGCGCACGCGCTTGCCTGAAATTTCCTTAACCTCGAGGCGAATCAAGCCGCTGTCGACCAGCACAGTATCGCCCACGTTCATGTCGTTGGCAAAACCCTCGTAGTTGACGTCCACGCGCCGGACGCCGTCTTCGCCGATGTCGCCAAGGCCTTTATCGTAGGTGAAATCAAAAGTTTCTCCTTTTTCAAGCTCGAAGGTTTCCGGAACGTCACGGGTGCGGATTTCCGGGCCCTTGACGTCCATTAGGATAGCGATGTGTCGCCCTACATTATCGCCGGCTTCGCGAACCTTGTGGATGATTTCACGGGTCCAGTCGTGGTCGGCGTGCGCCATATTGATGCGGCAAATGTCGACGCCCTTGCGAATGAGGGCTTCGAGTACCTCGATTTCCTGGGTAGCCGGACCGACGGTGAAGATAAGTTTGGTTTTCCGGTGATTGGTTCTCATAAGAGTATTCAGTGATCAGTTAGAGCGTTGCAGGGTCGACAACATGGATGGCAAAATTCTTTTCTGCATTAAGGCTGGCAAAGCGTTCCTTAACGCATTCCAGACTGTTGCAATCTTTACTCAGGTGAGCGAGATAAACTTCTTTCAGTTGGGAGTCACCATTCATCTGGGAAAGGGCTTCAAAAACGGCATTATTGGATAGGTGTCCGTGGCGGCCACGGATGCGTTGCTTGATGGACCAGGGGCGGCGGGTGTCTTTCTCGAGCAGGGCTTCTTCGTAATTGGCCTCCATGACGAGGGTCTCTACCGAGCGCATTTGTTCGTGCACATGAGCGGGAACGTAACCGAGGTCGGTGATCCATGCGAGGCTTTGGGTGGTGGGCAGGTCGTCAAGGCCCCAGCGAAAGACGTAGCCCACCGGATCGTAGGCATCATGAGGCAGGGCGAAGGAACGGATCTCTAGGTCGCGAAAGTTAAAAGTGGTGCCGGTTTCAAAGACCTGCCAATTCGCGCGCTTGGTCAGTTTTGCCTGAACCGCGTCGGCAGTGTCGCGATTTGCAAAGATGGGCAGGTCGGGGCGACGGGAGAGTCCGCGGATGCCCTGGGCGTGGTCGCTGTGTTC
The DNA here is from genome assembly GCA_965659965.1 of Coraliomargaritaceae bacterium. Taxonomy (GTDB): domain Bacteria; phylum Verrucomicrobiota; class Verrucomicrobiia; order Opitutales; family Coraliomargaritaceae; genus UBA7445. The sequence goes on along the minus strand of CBFHXZ010000007.1, from coordinate 25,217 downwards.
ATGAGTTAGGAAGACGGCCTGAATCGCTTCGATGGATTCACCGATGGATTCCAGTTTGGCTTGAATGCGTTTTCCGCTAAAGCCGGCATCGATCAGGATTTTGCTGCTGCCGGTGCGGAGGAGGGCGCAATTGCCGGTACTACTGGAGCCTAAAATCTGAAAATCGGGATGCATTAGGTACTTTGTTATGTAACAATTGGACTTCCGCAAAGCATTTTTACGCGCTTGCCTCCGGAATAGGATGGCGTATGAATGATTTCTCCAACCTGCAAGCTCGCTTGTATGCTTTGATTGCTGTGTAAATAGTAGCTAGAACTGTAAGCGTTTTGTGGGGATAACGATTTTTTTCAATGAATAGCGATAAAGACAAGCCAGCGCAGGAGGAGTTACTCCAGGCCACGGGTGCGCCCGAGAAGAGCTACGATAAGGATTTCGTTCTTACCGATGCTTACCGCGACAGCTTACCCGATATGCAGAATGCCGATGCACGCGCGATCTTTGGGGCGAATGTCCCCATTCTGAAGGTGGGTATTTCCAACTTCCGCCTGCCCCTGCGCTACATCCGCCCAAACTCCGACACCGTGCCGCTGGAAACTTCAGTGACGGGAACGGTCTCCCTCGAAGCGGGACAGAAGGGAATCAATATGTCGCGTATCATGCGCGTTTTTTACGCATTTGAAGAGCGTATTTTTACGCCGGATCTTCTTCAGGAAATTCTGCTGGCCTATAAAAAGGAACTGCGAGCGCATCGGGCGCAGTTGAAATTGGAGTTTGAATATCCGATCCTGAAGCCAAGTCTGCGCTCAGGCCTCGAGGGCTGGCAATATTATCGCAGTGCCTATGAGGGGCGCATTGATGAATTAAACCGCTTCCGCAAATACCTGCATTTTGATTTTGTATATTCCTCGGCCTGCCCCTGTTCCTCGGAATTGGCGGAGCATGCCCGTGGTCAGCGCAATGTTTACGGGATTCCCCATTCCCAACGTAGCACCGCCCGGGTGAGCGTGGAAGTCGCCCCCGGCGAGCATCTCTCGCTTGAGGATTTACAGGCGATCTGCCTGGAGGCGTTGAAGACCGAGACGCAGGTCATGGTTAAGCGCGAAGACGAGCAGGCCTTTGCCGAGCTCAACGGCGCGTTCACAAAATTTGTCGAGGATGCCGCGCGCTTACTCTACGAGGAATTGGAAGCGGAGCCCCGCGTGCACGATTTTCAGGTTGCCTGTGCGCACCTCGAATCGCTGCACTCTCACGATGCAGTGGCCGTTATTCACAAAGGCCTACCGGGTGGCTTTAGCGGTCAATTTGATGATTACAAAGGGCTTCTGCGCTAGTGGCGCCGCACTTGTTCACACTGTTTCTGGAGCATTGTGAATTTTGGGAACAAGTTTAAATCCTACTTGTATTCTTAGCTTCGCAAAGGTATCACCGCCGCAATGGAAGCAACGCAAACAGTGAATTTGATGGATTCGAAAAAAGAAGAGGCAGTTTGTGAAGAGCGGTTTGATGTCGTGAATGAGCACGATGCTGTCATCGATGTGAAATTACGTGCCGAGGTTCACCTTGAAGGTCTCCGGCACCGCGCGATTCACATTTTTGTTTTTAATGCCTCCGGTGAGATCTTCCTGCAACGCCGTTCGATGACCAAGGACACCGCCCCGGGAAAATGGGTGAGTTCCTGTTCGGGTCATGTGGACAGCGGCGAAGCCTACGACGTCGCGGCGCGCCGAGAACTGGGCGAGGAAATCGGGCTCTCGGAACCGCAGAATTTTTCGCGCGTTTTTAAAGTGGAAGCCTGCCGCGAGACCGGAAACGAATTTGTTTGGTTGTATACCTGCAATTCGGAAGGGCCCTTTGAATTGGATCCCGAGGAAATCAGCGAAGGGAAATGGGTGAGCGTGGAGGATCTCGAAGCCTGGCTTGACGCCCGTCCGAGGGAATTTTCGTGGTCTTTCGTTTACCTGTGGCGGAAGTTTGCCGCGCATGACGCTGCGGCAGGCTAGTGGAGGCTCGGATATTTTCGGCTAGGCTTGGGCTTGTCGCTTGCCAGAGGTGATGAGATCCGCACGCTTGGGTTCAATGTCTGACAGTTCTAATAAAGCACGTCCTCGCTTGGCCGTCATTGATTACGGGATGGGCAACCTCCGCTCTGTTCTCAAAGCCTGGGAGCACGTGGGCGCCGATGCCTACTTAGCGGGTGAACCCGATGCCGTCGGCGCGGCGGATGCCGTCGTTTTTCCCGGGCAAGGTGCGATGGTGGATGCCATGTATCGCTTGAAGGAAACTGGATTTGACGGTCTCATCCGTGATTGGGTCGAGGCGGAAAAGCCTTTCTTCGGGATCTGCCTCGGCCTTCAGGCGCTTTTTGAGCATTCAGAGGAGGGCAACTGCGCGGGCTTGGGGATTTTCAAGGGATCGGTTCAGCGGTTTAAGGTCGATCCCAGCTTGAAGATTCCGCACATGGGTTGGAACAGCGTGACTTTTGCTGAAGGAGCGCCGCTCACCGGGGGCTTTCAGAGTGGGGTCGATCAGTTTTACTTTGTGCACAGCTATCATATTGTGCCCGCAGATCCTGAACTTGTTTGGTTTGAAACAGATTACGGCGGCACCTTTGCTTCCGGCGTGCGGCGTGGGCGTTGTTTTGCCACCCAGTTCCACCCCGAAAAAAGTCAGTCAAAAGGATTGCAACTTTACGCTAATTTTTTGTTATGCTTGTAACGCTTTTAACTCAATCAGAGGCAGGCGACCTAAATAACCCAATTTTACTAAAACACCCAGAGACATGGAGGAGCAAACTGCACTCATTCGCCTCGACGATACTAACTACGAATTTCCCTTAATCCTGGGTACGGAAGGGGAGAAGGCTTTTGACATACGCAGCCTGCGCGCCAAATCCGGCCATATTGCTTTTGATGAAGGCTACGGCAACACCGGTTCCTGCCTCAGTGAGATCACCTTCATTGACGGTGAGCAGGGCGTTTTGCGGCATCGCGGTTATCCCATTGAGCAACTCGCGGCGAAGTCGACCTTCCTTGAAACCGCCATGCTGGTAATCTACGGCGAATTACCGACCGAGGAAAAACTAAATGCTTTCCGCGAGCAGGTGCGCGGCAGTGCCACTATTCACACCAGCATGCACCACCACTTCGAGGGCTTCCCCAGCAATGCCCACCCCATGTCCATCCTTTCGGCCATGCTCAACGCCCTCGGTGCCTACTACCCCGAAATGTCCTCCAATGACCGCGAGCAGGACCTCGCCCATTTCGACGAAACCGCCGCCCTCCTGATTTCCAAGGTGCGCACCATTGCGGCCATGACCTTCCGCATGAAAAAAGGACTCCCCTTTGTCGCGCCCGACCACTCCCGGCGTTACTGCGAGAATTTCCTCCACATGATGTTCTCCGAACCCTACCTCGATTATGTGGATAATGTCGGGGCAGGGGACGCCCTCGACCTTTTCCTCCGGCTCCATGCCGACCACGAGCAGAATTGCTCGACTTCAACTGTGCGCATGGTCGCCTCCGGCGGCGCGAATCTCTTTGCCTCAGTCTCAGCCGGGGTCTGCGCCCTCTGGGGCCCCTCCCATGGCGGCGCCAACATGGCGGTCGTCCAAATGCTGGAAGACATCCATGCCAGCGGTGACGATGGCTCACGCTTCATCGAGGACGCCAAAGAAGGTAAAGCCAAGCTCATGGGCTTTGGGCACCGTGTTTATAAGAACTACGATCCCCGCGCCAAGATCCTCGGTAAAACCGTTGAACAGGTCCTTACGCAAATCGGAGTGGACGATCCTTTGCTCAGCATCGCCCGCAAACTCGAGCAGTCCGCCCTCGAAGACGATTATTTCGTCAGCCGCAAACTCTACCCCAATGTCGATTTCTACAGCGGGATCCTTCTCCGCGCCATTGGCATCCCCCCGGAAATGTTCACCGTCATGTTTGCCATCGGACGCATGCCCGGATGGATCGCGAATTGGAAAGAGATCGCCGAAAACACCAAGGGGCGTATTCACCGTCCGCGCCAGATTTACACGGGTCACGGTTTACGCGATTACCAAGCCCTCGAGAAACGCTAGGCGGAATCCCCGCCCTTCGGGGCTTTCTCTTCCGGAGCGTGTACCACATCTTCCAGCTTCAGGCCCGTGAAGCGATAGATGCCACTCAGGAGCATCCACAAGGTGACCGACATGATGATCAGGCTTGGCGCCACAATCACCGGCCAACTCCACGCCATCATCTTCGCAACCTCCGTATTGAAGGCATCCGAGCCACTCGGGCTCACCACAATCCAGCGCGCAAGCAGGAAATTCAAAACCGCACTCAAAAGAAACGATCCCGCCAGTAACCACGTGCATTTCTCCAACAGTTTCTCAAAAGCCGCCTCGGAATCATGCTCTTTAAGCGCCACCTGCACCTTTGCGACATCCATGATCTCCGGCGAGTAAAGCAGGGTTCGGATTAAAGGGTAGGGCGTCCTCAGCGAAATCACCACCGCTATCCCAATCAGCGCCGGGATCGCCGCCTCCTTCACCGCAAACCATTCCGTTGGAATATTGAGGATCCCAATGCCCCCCGTCAGCAGCACGCTGATGAGCCCCAAAATCGAAAGAAAGTTGTACTTCTGCCGCTTGAAATAGTCGTAGACGAAATAGGCAATCGGGAACGCCAGCGCGATCAGCAGGATCGGAACCGCCACATTTTCAAAGTGCGGTTCGAGATACGCCCCAAACCAGCCGCGTCCTTTATTCAGGATCAAAATCGGCAATAGAATATTAAATCCCAAATTCAGGAACATATTTTCCTTCTTCGGTGCCGGATTTCCTGGGGTCGAACTTTCCGAGGTGCTGTGTTGCGAAGCTGCCATAAACCACACTAGGCTTCGCACTGATATGTCAAATGCAAGCTCTATCCGCTGCCTCATTACCGCCGGACCCACCCGCGAGTTCCTCGACCCTGTCCGCTTTCTCAGCAACCCCTCTACCGGAAAGATGGGTTTTGCCCTCGCCGAGGCCGCCCTCCATCTCGGCTGGAACGTCGATCTCGTCGCCGGTCCCGTCAGCCTGCCCGAACCCGATGGCGCTATCCTTTACCCCGTCGTCAGCGCCGAGGAAATGTACCATCAAGCCGACGCCCTCTTCGATGCCTGTGATGTCTGCATCATGGCCGCCGCCGTCAGCGATTTCCGCCCCACTCGTCGCCTCCCCCAAAAAGAAAAGAAATCCACCGCCAGCCTCGAGCTCCAACTCGAACCCACCCGCGACATCCTCGCCACCCTCACCGAACGCAAACTCAACCAAACCGTTGTCGGATTCGCCGCCGAGACCGAAAACCTCGAGGCCAACGCCCGCGCCAAACTCAACGCCAAAAACTGCGACCTCATCGTTGCCAACGACCTCACCCAACCCGGCGCCGGATTCGCCGTCGATACCAATACCGTCAACCTCTTCTCTGCCGACGGTTCCCACGAAATCCTCGGACCCGCCCTTAAAACCGACCTCGCCACCCAAATCATACACCGCCTCGCCGCCCTCCGCCCCTGAGCACACGGCTTCAAGGATTGTCATCCTCAATTCCAACACTTTAGCTAACGCTAGCATATGAAAAATACCGGGCTTGATAAAATCCTGGGCCGTCTCGAAGACCTCGACTCGGTCAACCTTGGTATTCTCGTGCAACGCCTCGCCCGCGAGCGCAAACTCCAGGAAACCGTCTTCAACACCATTCAAGACGGCATCCTCGTCATCGATACCGACGGCATCGTGCAATACGCCAATGACGCAGCCCTCGGCATCATCGGACTCAAGCAAGACGAAATCGGCACCGCCCGCCTCTGGAAAATGGTCCCCGATCTCGCCCGTTCCATTGACCCCCAAAGCGTCGACGCCTCCCGCACCGCAAAACCCGTCCTCGCCCGCGAAGTCGAACTCACCTATCCCGAACGCCGCTTCCTCCGCCTCTACATGGTGCCCATTGCCGCCCAGGTCGGCGCCTCCGACAGCGGCGGTTACGTCGTCGTCCTCACCGATGTCACCGAGGACAAAGTCACCCTCGAGGAACGCATCGAAACCGAGCGCATTGATTCTGTCATGCGCCTCGCCGCCGGAGTCGCTCACGAACTCGGCAACCCCCTTAATTCCCTCACCATTCACCTCCAACTCATCAAGCGGCAACTCGACAAACTCCAAAACGACGCCGAATCCCCCGCCTCCGATTCCATCGACGAATCCCTCCAAATCTGCCAGGGCGAGGTCAGCCGCCTCGACGGCATTATCACCCACTTCCTCGAGGCCGTCCGTCCCCAGAAACCCGAACTCAACGAACTCAACCTCCTCGAACTCGTCGAAGAAGTCCTCCGCGTGCAGGAAGCCGAACTCGTCGACCGCAAACTCGAGGTCAATATCGAGGTCAACGAGACCCCGCCCGCCATCCTCGGTGACCGCGGTCAAATCAAGCAGGTCTTCTTCAACGTCGTCAAAAACGCCATGGAGGCCATGCAAGCCGGCGGCGAGCTCCGCATCCGTACTGCCACCGACGACGAATTCCTCAGCCTCCAATTTATCGACACCGGCTCCGGCATCGCCGAAGCCGACCTCGCCAAAGTCCTCCAAGCCTACTACACCACCAAAGAAGAAGGCCACGGACTCGGCATGATGATCGTCCAACGCATCATGCGCGACCACGGCGGACAGATCGGAATCGAATCCTGTCAGGGCACCGGCACCGTCATTTCCCTTCAATTCCCCCTCCCGCATCGCCGCACCCGACTCCTCAGCGGCGAATAAATTACCGTCTGTAAGCATAAATGTTTGCATACCGCCGATTTCTCTTTTTTCTCCTCCGCTAGCATGGCAAACGGTTTATTAGACGGTATACTCGCATTTGAAGACGGAACTATTTTCCGCGGACGAGCCTTTGGAGCCGCCGCCACCAAAACCGGAGAGGCCTGCTTCAACACCAGCATGACCGGCTATCAGGAGATCCTCACCGACCCCTCCTATTTTTCCCAGATCATTACCATGACCGCCGTCCAGATCGGCAACTACGGCATCTGCCCTGAAGACGTCGAATCCGACGGCCCCAAAGTCAGCGGCTTCGTTGTCCGTGAAGTCAGCCCCCTCACCAGCAACTGGCGCAGCAACCAATCCATTCAGGACTACCTCACCCAAGCCGGCATCCCTGGCCTTGAAGGTGTCGATACCCGCGCCATCACTAAAAAACTACGCGTCGCCGGCGCCCTCAACGCCTGCCTCAGCACCGAAGGTATCAGCGATGAAGAAGCCCTCGCCAAAGCACGCGATTTCGGCGGACTCGTAGGCGTCGACTTCGTCAAAGAAGTCACCGCCGCCGCCCCCTACGACTGGACCGCCCGCAATGAACCCTGCGATCCCTTCACCGTCGTCGGTACCGACATCAACACCGCCCCCGTCCCCCAACAACGCTTCAAAATCGCCGCCCTCGACTTCGGCGCCAAATACTCTATCTATCGCCGCCTCCAGCAACACGGCTTCGATGTCCACGTCTTCCCCGCCAATACCCCTGCCGAGGCCATCCGCGAATTCAACCCACAGGGACTCTTCCTTTCCAACGGCCCCGGCGATCCCTCCGCAGTAACTTACGCCCACGCCACCGTCAAAGCACTCATCGAGCATTACCCCACCTTTGGCATTTGCCTCGGGCATCAGATCATCACCCACGCCCTCGGCGCCGAAACCTTCAAACTCAAATTCGGGCACCGCGGCGGTAACCAGCCCGTCAAAAACCTCGAAACTGGAAAAGTCGCCATCACCGCCCAGAACCACGGCTTCGCCTCCACCAAAGAAGAACTCGAAAAACACGGCGCCATCGTCACCGAGATCAACCTCAACGACCAGACCGTCGAAGGACTGCGCCTCAAGGACCGCCCCGTCTTCTCCGTGCAATACCACCCCGAAGCCGCCCCCGGCCCCAACGATGCCGATCCCCTCTTCACCGAGTTTCACCAACTCGTCGCCAAGCACGCATAAGCCTGTCTAGCGCCAAGCACGATCGCTTTTTGGTTTTTATTTGAAATCAGAGGCACAGCAATAAGTGGTTAAAAAACAGAACCTTGCGTTGCCTATAAATTTAATAAATAAAAATAATAATCTATTAAAAATTTAATCTATTTAAAATTTAAATAAAATGAGCAATAAATTGAAGCATTGGGAGCATTTGGAGATTAGCGGTGATTTAAAAGAGGAAATTCACGGGGAATTCGATCTGCTTGAGGAGGCAAGCTATTTCCCGAGTCACGTGAAACGGAAAAAAAGCAGAGCCTATAAGGATATCCACCACAAGTTAGTGGTTGAGGAAGATACACCCTGTTACATTTGTGGGGTCACTCATAGTGTGCTTTCGGATTCTGAGAAAAAGCAGAATCGGTCTCTTAATCCTCATGTAGCGAGTCAGATCGAACTTCACCATACCATAGTCGAGTGGTCACTTGCCAATGCTGTAGATCCGGTAAAATTCAATGCGACGATCCGATTAGATTTAATGAAAAGTAATCCTGACAATCCATTGTATCAGTCTGAGATGAGCCAGCAGCAGATTTTAGACTGGGTCGATCATGGTGCTGATAACCTAATGGTATTGTGCGATGTGCACCATCGGCATCCTTACTATGGTATTCATAAAGTTTCGCATCCAAAATGGCTTCCACAGCGGTTTTATACCGATGCATTTATTAAGCGCGTTGAAGAAAAAATTGCGACACACAAGGCCTCCAAAAAAATAAATAAGTGATTCAAACGAAGGAGCCAGCTAGCTGTTCGACGCGCCGCTATCTTAATAAATTAAAATCGTTTATTTAAACAAAGCATTCGAATCAAGCCATTTGAGGAAATTCCGCGTGGCGGCTTGAGCGGTGTTGACGGGGAGGCCGCCGAGGGCGCGGACTTTTTCGGCTTCGTGGGGTTCAAAGGTGCGAACGATGACTTTGGCGCGTCCGCCACGGAGAGTGTCGAGGGCGACGCGGACGTCGCGGCTGCGGCGCATGGAGCAGAGCACCACGCGGGCGCATTGAGCGTTGACCTGTTGGAGCACACGAGCGTCGGAGCCGTCGCCCTGCAGGGCATGGGTACCGCGTTCGCGGAGTTGCCGGATGACGGAGGCGTCGTCATCGACGACGACGACTTCAATCCCATGCTCGATGAGGAATTGGACAGTTTGTCGGCCTGCGCGCCCGTAGCCGAGCAGGACGGCGTGATCCTTAAGGGTTTGCAAATTCTCCACCCGGTTGAGACGGGGTTTGGGGTGGAGTTTCATCAAGCGCCAGGTGATGGAGTCGCGAGAAATGAGAGGGGTAAGGGTCATGGTGCCGACGGTGATGAGGGCGAGCATGGAGAAGAGTTCGTTGCTTAGGTGCCCGGTACTCATCCCGGCAAAGGCAAGGAGGAGGGAAAATTCGCTGGTTTGGGAGAGGAGGATGCCGGCTTCAAGGGCGGCGCGGGTGGAGTAACCCAGTCGCTCGGCAAGGGCGGTGACGAGGAGGACGGTGACGCCGATCAGGACGAGGATGAGTACCAGGCCGTGGAGGACCATCGCGCCAGTGGGCAGGGTCAGGACAAAGCCGATACTGATAAAGAAGAGGGCGAGGAAGAAGCCCGTGAGGGAACCCAGCATTCCGCGGACAAGACCGTTCATGGGGAAAGCAGAAAGCACAAAACCCCCAAGAAAAGCACCGACTAAAAATGGCAGCTCCAGAAGGTAGGCGATTCCGGAGAAGGTGAAGAGGGTGGCGAGTGCGCCAAGCATGAGGGTTTCCTCATCAGCGCTGAAGCGGCGGCAGACCCAGGGCACAAAACGCCGGTGGAGGAGGAGGGCAATGGCACCGAGGGCGAGTGCTTTGAGCAGGGCGAGCGAGCACTCCAGCGGGCCGCCAGCGATTGCCTGAAGGGCGACAATCAGGAGGATGATAAAGACGTCCTGCATAAGGAGGACGCCCACCACGAGGCGGCCGTAGGGTTCAAAGAATTGGCGGCGTTGTTGGAGGTGGCGTACGACGACCAGGGTGGAACTGGCAGAGAGCGCCGAGCCGATATAGAAGGACGGCATCCATGCGTAGCCCAGCCAACGCGCGGTTAAAATACCCGCAAGTCCCAGCAGGAGGAATTGGGCACAGGAGAGGAGGATAACCGGACGGGCGCGGCCTTTAACCCGGCGCGGACTGAGGTCGGCGCCTGCGGTAAAGACGAGGACCGCGAGGCCGAGTTCGATGGTTTCCCGCACAAGGGCGGGGTCGATTTCGATTTGGAGTTCTTTGGCAAGGGCGCGCAGGGCGACCCCGCCGAGCATGAGGAGGGGTATCGCCGGGAGGCGCAGGAGCTTGGAGAGCCCGAATGCGATTGCGGCCACGAGGAGAAGGATGGCGTACCCGCTCATGATTCCACGAGGCCCTCCCTGACCAGAACTTCTTTTTGCGTGACCGTACCATCTGCAGAGGGCATGAGAAGGTAAGCGATATCGAGATCGAGCAAATCCTCAACCATGGAGAGGTCGAAGGCGTGAATGGCACAACGGACGCCGTAGGCTTTGCAACGGTAGGCGAGCAGGTGGTTAGCGTCTTCGATTTGAAGGGCAGAGACCAACAGCCGCGCGCGGCGCAGGCCGATTTCCTCAACTACGGATTCGTATTCGACGCTCCCGATGAAAGTTTCCGCCGAGCCCAGCCCCGTCAATTTTTTGGGATCAGTGTCCACGGCAAGGACCTCATGACCGCGCTCGGCGAGTGCTTGAGTGATGGCACGCCCCATAGCGTTCATGCCGACAATGATGCAATGCCCGCTGCGGGAAGTTTCCGCCTCGGTGCGGGTTTGTTGTCGACCGCCGAGCAAGCGAAGGATGCCGGTTTTTTCACAGGCTTCGTAAAGTGCGTCTGCGTGAAGGATGAGGTAAGAGGAAGCCGCGATGGTGACGAGGCCGACCAGTCCGCCGAGGGTGACGAGGGTTCCGCCGATGAGTCCCGAACTGGCGCCCAGGGCGAGGAGGATGAAGGAAAATTCACTGACTTGCCCGGTGGCGATGGCGGTATGAAAAGCGGTGTGTGCGTCAAAGCGCATGCGGGTGAGGAGGGTAAAGACAAGGAGGGGTTTGATGAGGAGTACAAAAGCGCTGAGGGCGAGTGCGGCGACCCAGACCGCGCCGAAGTCCTGAATTTGCATCCGGATACCGAGGGTCACAAGGAAGACCGCGATGAAGAAGGTCATCAGGGGGTGCAGGCGACGGTGTAGATCTTCGTGCATGGGGAGTTGGGCGACCGCTACCCCTGCAAGGAAGGCTCCGATTTCCAGCGAGAGGTGAAACTCGTGTGCAAGGAGGACCATTAGGAAGCACCAACAGAGCGCCCAGATAAAGATGGTGTCCGGGGAATTGGCGGCCCATGCGAAGGGGCGGGGGAGGAGGTAGCGCGCGGCGACGAGCGCGACCCCCAAGAGGAGGCTCATCCCGCCAAAGGCGACCCCCATTCTTTTAAGGACGGGTGCCAGTTCGAAACTCGAGCCTGCCTCAAGGCCACTCAACACGGTGAGGGCGAGGATGATGACAATGTCCTGCCCCAGGAAGAGTCCGACCGCGAGGCGGGCATAGCGGCGGTGCATGTGCCCTTTTTGGTCGAGCAATTTGATGACGACGACGGTGCTGCTGAAGGTGGCCGTGGCGGCTAGGAAAATTGCGGGGAGCAATTGGAAGCCGAGGAGTTTAGCGACGGCAAAGCCGCCTAGGGCGGTGAGGCCTACTTGAAAACAACACAGGAGGAGGGCGGCTTTTCCGAGGTCTTTGATTTTCGTGAAGCTCAGTTCGAGACCCACGAGGAAGAGGAGGAGGGCGATGCCCAGTTCCGCGATGAGTTTGAGGGAATGATCGATGGCAACCAATCCGAGGACGGGGCCGAGGAGCAGGCCCGCGAGGAGGTAGCTGACGAGAGAGGGCATGCCGATGCGTTTCCCAAGGAAGGCGAAAGCCGTTGCCGCGAGAATAATATAACCCAAGTCAAGCAGCAGGGTGACTTCTGAATAAGCGTCCACCAACTTATGAAGGCGAAGAGTGATTCAGAATGCAACACCATGCGCTGGAGTCATCACCGAAATTTCGTGGAGCCAGACGATTAGAGACGATCCTGCATTTTAAAATGCAGCTTTGCTGATGCCGTTCCTTGAATTTGCGCCAATACTTCCCCGATGAGGTAGATGGATCCGGTGACGAGGATGATATCGCCGGATTGTCCGGCGGTGCAGGTTTGCGGACTGGGGAAGAGGGATGCGACGGAGTCTTCGCGGACGGGGTTTTGAAAATCGGAGGGCAGGAATTTTCGGAGGTTTGCCGCCGGGGTGGCGCGGTCTTGGTCGGGTTCGACGAGGATGAGTTCGCGCGCGTAAGGGGCGATGGTTTGAATGAGGCTGCGCCCACGGTCTTCTCCGAGGGTACCGGCGATAATGACGGGTGGGGTTTTGAGGGTGCTCAGGTTTTGCGCAAGGGCGGTTGCGCCTTCGGAGTTATGAGTTGCGTCGAGAATGAGTTCTCCGTCTGCGAGCTGAATGCGTTGCCAGCGACCGGGCCAGTCGATGTTTTGCAGGGCGTTTCCTAAATGAATGGGGAAGCGTACTTGGAGAATTTCAGTGGCGTGAATGGCGAGGGCAGCATTCCAACGCTGGAATTGACCTTCAAGGTTGGTGGCGGGTAGCGACGCGGCATCTGGGAAGCGGTCGCGTATGGAGTGCAGCGGGCTGTTGCGTTCAGTTGCGATGAGACGCAATTCGGTTTCGGCTTCGGGTGGGAGGCGTCCCAGGAGGACCGGTTTCCCGGGCTTGATGATGCCGCCCTTTTCGCGGGCGATAGCGGCGAGGTTGTCCCCGAGGAGGTCGCAGTGGTCAAGGCTGATGGAGGTGATGATGCTGAGTTCAGGATCAACGATGTTCGTGGCATCAAGGCGACCACCGAGTCCGGTTTCAATGAAGGCGAGGTCGACTTCTGATTCGGCAAAGTGCAGGAATGCCATGGCTGCCATATATTCAAAGAAGGTGGGTGGGAGATTTGAGCCCGCGCAGAGGGGGCGCATGCGGTTGGTGTAATTGGTGATAGCGCTTTCCTGGAGCGCTTGGCGGTTTACCTGAATGCGTTCACCGAGATGGACCAGGTGGGGTGAGGTAAAGAGTCCGGATTTGAATCCGCTCTCCCGATATAGGGCTTCGAGCATGGCGCAGACGGAGCCCTTGCCGTTGGTGCCCGCGACATGAATGACGGGGTAGCGGGAGTGGGGATTATCGAGTGCGCCGACGAGTGCCTGCATGCGCTCGAGGCCGTACTTGGAGCCCTGATTGCGGAGGGCATAAAGGTATTCGCAGGCCTTGGCAAAACTTGTTGCCGGGGCGTTCAAATAATTGGCTTCGTACATGGCTTAGCCGGAGCCGACCCCGGGAAACTAAGCGCTTTGTGAGGCCGTTTTTTTGCCAAAGCACTTAAGGAGGTGAATGAGGCGGTCGCGCATTTCTGCGCGGGGGGTGATCATATCGACGAGGCCGTGTTCAAGGAGGAACTCGGAGGTTTGAAAACCATCGGGCAAATCCTGTTGGGTGGTCTCTTTAATGACGCGCGGGCCGGCAAAGCCGATGAGGGCTTCGGGTTCGGCAATAATGACGTCACCCAGCGAGGCGTAACTCGCCATCACACCTGCCATGGTTGGGTTGGTCAGAATCGAAATAAAGGGGATGCCGGCTTCGCTGAGACGGGCGAGGGCCGCACTGGTTTTGGCAAGCTGCATGAGGCTGAGGATGCCTTCCTGCATACGGGCTCCGCCCGATGCGGAAACGATGATGACGGGGCATTTTTCCTTGAGGCCGCGTTCAATGGCGCGGGTGATTTTTTCGCCGGCGGCGGAACCGAGGGAAGCCGCCATGAAGCGGAAGTCCATCACCGCGATACTGACGGGAAGTCCACCGATGGTGCCAAGGCCGTCCACTACGGCATCGGTTTCCTTGGTCTTCGCCTGATTGGCTTTCAATTTATCGGTGTATTTGGCAGTGGCGTTAAATTTGAGGGGGTCGAGGGATTGCACGCCCTGATCTTTTTCCTGAAAGGAATCTTCGTCGAGCAGTGAGGCGATGCGGGCCCGGGCATCCAGGGGGAAGTGATACCCGCTACTGGGAACAACCATGAGGTTTTCTTTGAGGACGCGGTTATAGATGATCTCTCCGGTCTTGGGGCACTTGGTCCAAAGATCCTTGGGGATGTCTTTTTTCTTAACCGTGACGGTCGAGTAATTCGGTTTGCCGAAAATTGCCATTATTTTGAGGAGGGAAGTTTATGTTAACCGTGACCGATGGCGACTGCCCGCAGCTGGGTCACGCCGGCGGCGCGGAGGGTGCGGGCGCAGGCGATGAGGGTCGAACCAGTGGTGAAGACATCGTCCACGAGTATGTAATATGTGTTTTTTATTAAATTGGCTGTGGCGGACAAGGCAAAGGCATTTTTAACGTTTTGTAGACGGTCTTTTCGGTCGAGCTGGGTCTGGGAATCGGTAAATTCCCGTCGCTCAAGGAGTGCTTCGACTGCCCGGGCATTGCTGTTTTCAAAGAGGGTGCGGGCGATATGTTCGCTTTGATTGAAGCCGCGTTCGCGGAGTTTCGCTGGATGGAGCGGGACGGGCACAAGGATGGCGTCACTGAGGAAGTCGGTGAAATGTGGGGTTTCTTTGAGTATGCGGGCGAGATCTTTGAGGCTGTAAAAGCCCTGATGATATTTGAGGGCGTGAAGGAGGCTTCGCCCCGGGCCTTTGGCGAGGAAGAGGGTTTTGCCTTTTTCGAAGACGGGTTCTAGTTCGGTGCAGTGGGGGCATTCGCGGGCCGCGATGACCGTTCCAAAGTAGGGGTAGCCGCAGGTTTTGCAGGCGGGGGGTTGGCAGAATTGGAGTTCACGTGCACAGGAAGGGCAGAGGTATTGGTAATTTCCCTGCTCGACGGGTCCGGTGCAATGGACGCAACTGCGCGGGAAGAGCAGGTCGGCGGCAGCATTGCAGGCGGTTCTGAAAAAAGCACGCATGGTTTCAGTAAAAGACCCGGTCGAGACACAGTCCGGTACCTGGGGCGGTGATGATGCGGTGGGTACGTTTTTTGGAGGCGAGGATTTGGCTTATTTCTTCGGGGCTGAGGCGTCCGCGTCCGACGGAATAAAGGGCTCCGGCAAAACTGCGAACCATGCGGTAGAGGTAGCCGCTGCCCTCGGTGGTTAAGGTGAGGTGACGTCCTTTTTGGATGAGGTCGAGGCGGTGGACGGTTTTAACGGGGTTGGGGTCGCTGTCTTTGCCGTGGGTGGCACCAAAGGCCGAAAAGTCGTGAGTTCCGATAAGGTGTTGCGCGGCGTCCCGCATGGCGGGGAGGTCGAGGGGGACATCGCGGCATGCCCAGAGGTAGCGTTGTTGGAGGGGGTTGGCGCGTCCGAGGTAAAAATGATAGCGGTAGCGTTTGCCTTTGGCGGAATGGCGGGCGTGAAAGGTTTCGGGTACCTGCTTGATGGAACGTATTTGAAGTGTGGTGGGGAGGATTGAATGCAGGGCGCGGATGAGCTTGCCGGAATCGTGGGGCCATGCGGCATCGAAGTGGAAGCATTGCCCGCGGGCGTGGACTCCGGCATCGGTGCGCCCGCTCCCGTGGGTCTTGAGGCTTTGGTCGAAGATTTGTGAGAGGGCGTCTTCAATGACATTTTGAATGCCGTTGCCCTCGGTCTGGCGTTGCCAGCCGTCAAAGTCGGTGCCGTCGTAGGCGCAAATGCATTTCCAGCGCATGTAAGGATGCTTGCCAAAGGCGCGGGGGATGCAAGGCTGTGATGTACAGATGGGGCGCAAATCGACACGGAAATTATGGGCGGACTACGTGGCACGGGGAGGCCCGGCGGGCGGAAAGCCGAAAGTGCAGGCCTCGATGGCGCTTCCGAAGCAATTCACGGGGGTGGTGCTGGGGGTGGACCCAAGTTTGCGGGGAAGCGGTTTTGCGGTCTTGAAGTATCGTATAGGGGAAGCTCCGTTTTTGTTGGAAAGTACGACCCTTAAATTAAAACCGAAGCTTACGCAGGTGGAATGCCTTGGAGCAATTGGGAATCAGGTGGAGGATTTCATCGACCAACATAAGATTGATCACGTTGCGGTGGAGGAAACCATTTACGTGCAGAATTTCCAAACAGCGCAAATTCTGGGCGCGGCGCGCGGGGTGGTGATTGGGGTCGCGGCAATGCGGGGCTTACCTGTTTTTGAATATGCACCGCTTCGGGTAAAGCAGGCGGTGGTCGGAGCCGGGCGGGCGAGCAAGGAGCAAGTCGCGCGAACGGTGCAGGGTTTGACGGGAACAGATTTTGGCAAGCGTTACGATGAATCGGATGCCGCGGCGGTGGCCTTGTGCCACGCCTTTACCTGGCGAGCGATGAGCTAGGGTTGGGGTGCTTCCCGGCGCGCTCGGGGTAGCGTTTGATAAATTCAAGGAAGAGATCTTTTGCGATGGGACCGGCAGTGGACCCGCCGTGATATTGCTGGCTTTCCTCGGTTCCCTCGACCATGACCGCGACGGCGATTTGGGGATCCTCTACCGGAGCAAAGCCAATGAACCAAGCGAGGTTGACTTCTTTTCCGTGAGCGCGGAAATCGGCGGTACCGGTCTTACCTGCGATTCGAAAGTCGTTGATTCCAACGAGTCGACCCGTGCCCCGGCGTCCGGTGACGCGCTCCATGCCCTGCCAGAGGAGGGCGCGTTGACGCGGGTTCAACCCGAGGGCTTCAGCGCCGTGATCGATGGCGTTTTGGTTCTGGGGATTTTGGGCGAGGATGGTGGGTTGGGTGCGGGTTTCATTGCGGGCGAGCGAGGCGGTGAAACAAGCCATGCGCAGGGGGGTGGCAAGGAGGAAGCCTTGCCCGATGGCGGTGTTGGCGGTATCACCCGGAACCCAACCGGAACCGGTGGCTTCGCGTTTCCATTTTTTAGAGGGCACGATATTGCGCTTGGTCTCGTAGGGGAGTTCGATGCCAGTTTTTTTATCGAAGCCAAAACGCTGTGCTTCCGCACTGAGTACATCAATTCCCATGGAGAGACCCTCGGCATAAAAGAAGACGTTGCAGCTACCTTCAATGGCTTCGGCTAATTGAACGGGGCCGTGTCCGCCGCTGGCATGGCAACGGAAGACGCGGTTGCCGACGCGGTAGACGCCGCTGCAATTGTGGGTGGTCTCGGGGTCAATGGAACCGTGGCGCATGCCCGCGATGGCGGTCAGCAATTTAAAGGTCGATCCGGGTGGGTAGGAAAGCTGAAGGGCGCGATTGAGCCAGGCGCCACTCTCATTGATTGCGTCGAAAGTATTTTGGGGAATGAAGGGGCTGAGTTGGTTTTGGTTATAGGTGGGGTGGCTCGCAAGAGCGAGGACTTCTCCGGTGTGGACATCCAGGGCAACAGCGGCACCGGCGCGGTCACCGAGTGCAATTTCCGCGGCGCGTTGGAGGTCAATATCAATACTGAGGTTAAGGGATTGCCCTTGTTGGGGGGCATTGAGCTCCAGGCGGGTGTCTTGGAAACCCAGGGGGTCGACGCGCCAGAGCTCGCGACCGGTAGTGCCGCTCAAGCTGTCATTGAAATAAGCTTCGAGGCCAGAGCGCCCGACTTTTTTTTGAAAGGCAAAGGTCTTGATGCCGTCCTTTGGGTATTCGTCAGGTTCGAGGTTTTTGTTTTGCACATATCCGAGGAGGTGGGCGGCGAGTTCTCGGTAGGGATAGTAACGGGCGGTATCGGTGTGAATTTGAATGGGCGAGCGGGGCGGGGGCGGGATTTGCTCAATAAGCTGAGCGTATTGATCCGGGGTGAGGTCTCTGACCAGCGGAAGCGGAAGGAGGAGGTTTTCGTTGAAATGGCGGATGAGCCGGCTCTCACTCAGGCTATCTTCGCGTCCGGTAATGGCATTGATTTGATCCAAATATTTTTGAATGACGTCCTGGCGGGCTTTCCATTGAAGTTTGTTGTAATTGGGGTGAGGCAGGCTTTCAGGTCGTTCCTCTGGGGGGGTGTTGAGAAAGGTCTCCTCAAGGCGCGCGCGTTCTTCCCGAAGCGCTTTGGAATAGTAGGAACGGAATTCGGGGCGGAGGTCATCAAGGTAAACTACGGCGGAGTAATGCGGCCGGTTACCGACGAGCAGGCGACCCCGTCGGTCGTAGACATCACCCCGCGGGCCGGGCTTGAGGATGCGCCGTTCGGTTTGGCGTTTTTCAATGACTTCGTAGGCGTCGCGGTCGATGAGTTGCCGCCATGCCAAGCCCGCAACCAGTACAGCAGTCAGGATAAAAGTTATCCATAGGAAGAAAAGGATGCGCGGGTTTTCACCCTTGTGGTGGTCGAGTGGTTCCATGTCCGGTCTAGCGAATGGGGAGATCCTCCGGTTCGGGGTCGAGTTGAAACAGGTCGATCAACATGCGTTGGAATCGAAAAAACCAAGGCGCAAGAAAGGTCAGGCAGAGGCTGGAAATGGTAAGGGTAAGGAGGGTTTGTATCCATAACTCCACCGAAAAATAATTACTGAGTCCTTTAGAGGCAGTCAGAATAACGATGCAGCCGGCATTAAAGAGGTGCGTCAAAATGTAGGGGTGGTGGCTTTGCCGGGGTCGAAGGCGATGGCGCAGCATTCCGGTGAGGGTACCCGCGCTGAGAAATGTGATGGTGAAAAGCCCAAAGGGTACCGGGCAAGCGGCATCGACCCAGAGGCCGGTAAGGAGGATGCCGATGAAGGCGGAGCGAAACCGGAGGTAGAGACCCGGCATAACAATCATAGGCCCCAAAAAGAGGAGGTACAGCCCCAGACCGGATAGGCTGTTGTTTACGAGCTGAGCCAGATAAAAGAGAACGCCATTGGCTCCGAGAAAAACAAAGATGCGTGAATCAATTGGCATCGCGCTTAAATTCGATCGAAATGAGGGGAATAAGGACGGTCACCTCCTTGAGGGCATGGAGGCGGTCATCTAATTCAACTGCGCCGGTCTGAAAGATTCCGGTGCTTCCGGGTGCGAGCCAGGGAACGGTTCCAATTTTCAAACCGGGAGGGAAGGTGCCGCCCAAATGGGTTGAGATTAGGTTAAGGGGGTTGCGGCTGGTCGTAAGCAGATCCTGCGGAACGTCACTGACTTCACCACGTGGAGCGACAAAGCCGGATTGAATGCGCCCTTGATAGACGACCGGGCGGGAATCGCCCTCGAAGTTGGCGGCCATGCGAAACCTTGGGCTGGTGATGAGTTCGACCCGACTGGTATAGGCGTAAACTTCAACCACGCGACCCACGACGCCCCCGGAAAAAATGACGGCTGCGCCAACCGGGATTTGGTAATCCCGACCCTTGCGAATGAGGAGGTGTTGCCACCAGGCATTGAGGTCACGCCGGATGACTCGGGCGATTTCATGATGGTATTCGCGTTGCGGGGGCAGGGTGAGAAGGTTCTCCAGACGGGTGATTTCTTCCTCCAGAGATTGATAGCGTTGCGCCATGACTTGATAGCGCGCGTTGGTGCGGGCAAGGTCGCGCCCGGTTTCCAGGAGGTCAATTTTGGAATGATTACGCGCGGCCCAGAATTCGGAGAGTTGGTCAATTTTTGCAGTAACGAGCCAGGCGGGGGCGTGGAACTCGGCAAAGGTCAGGCGGGTAAAACTCTTAACGCCAGCGGGAAGGATCCACCAGAGAAAGAGGAAGGCGGCAAGGGCAACCAGAGGCTTAAGTCTCTCGAGGCGGAGTTTCGCCACGGCGGGGGGTTAGTTCTTGGGGTTACCGGCGAGGTCTTTCAAAAGAAAGGCCAATTCCTGAAGAACGAGCCCCGTGCCGTTGGCAACCGCACTGAGGGGATCGTCTGCAATAATAACGGGGAGACCGGTGGCGTCGCTGAGTTGTTGGTCGAGGCCGCGAATCATGGCGCCTCCACCGGCAAGGAAATAGCCCCGGTTGACAAGGTCGGCGGAGAGCTCAGGAGGGCAGCGTTCGAGGGCGTTGCGAACCAGTTCCACGATGGATGCGATGGTGTCTGCGAGGGCTTCGCGAATTTCAACCGAGGTAATAGTAATGGTTTTGGGGAGTCCTGCGACGGAATCCCGTCCGCGGACTTCCATGGAAATTTCTTCTTCCAGCTTAAAGGCGGAACCGGCACGGATTTTAATTTCCTCGGCGGTGCGCTCACCGATCATGAGGTTGTAGGCGCGTTTGAGGTAATTGATAATGGCGTTGTCGATTTCGTCACCGCCGACCCGGATGCTCTTAGTATAGACAACCCCAGCGAGGGAAATGATGGCGACTTCAGTCGTGCCCCCGCCGATGTCGACAATCATGTTGGCGGCGGGTTCGTCGATGGGAAGCCCGACTCCGATGGCGGCAGCCATGGGTTCCTCGATCAGGACGACATCGCGCGCGCCGGCGCGAATGGCGGAATCCTTGACGGCGCGGCGTTCAACTTCGGTAATTCCGGAGGGCACAGCCACAACGATGCGGGGCGCGATGAAAGTTTTTTTGCGATTCACCTTGTTGATGAAATAGCGAAGCATAGCTTCCGTTATTTCAAAATCGGCGATGACGCCGTCCTTCATAGGACGAATAGCCGTGATGTTGCCGGGGGTGCGGCCCAACATTTTTTTGGCCTCGGAGCCGACCGCGCAGACTTTTTTGGTGGAGGTGTAGACTGCGACCACGCTGGGTTCGCTCAAAACAATCCCCTTATCCTTCGCGAAAACGAGGGTATTCGCGGTTCCGAGGTCGATGCCAATGTCGTTGGAGAGGAGTCCGAGCACGTTATTTGGAATAAGGATTCAAGTTTTTAGGGGTCAGAGTGATTAAATTTCTCCAAGAAATAGATATAAAGTCAAATTATTACGTATGGAGCTTAGTCCGGGTTGACTTGGCTGCGGAGAAAGGAAATCACGTCCTCAAATTGCGCTTCGTTGTCTTGATTGGCGGCGATGAGGTTTTCATGGGCTTTGAGGACTTCCCGTGCCTCGGCGATTTCCTGATTGTTGAGCTGGGTAAATTCGGTGTCAGCGTCGCAATTACGGCACAAATCGCTGTCTATGGAAAGGAGGGTATCGAGGCCGAGGTTGTTGAGCAGCTCGCTGATGTTTGAACTGAGGTTACAAAGAAGGAGGGTGCCGTTGGGTTGCTGGTCGCGCAATTCGATAGCGAGGCCGGCAAGAATCCCCAGAAAGGTGGAGTCCATCCCGCGACATGCTTCCAGATCAAAAACAAAACGGCTGTGTCCCTTCGCCAACATGCCGTCTACAAAATCACGAAAGTTCCCGCAATTGAGGTAATTAGCTTTTCCTTGAATTCGGATTGCGACCGGGTCAGTGTGCGCACTGACGAGGAAGGTCGGCTGTTGGGGATCGCTCATGGGTGCCGGATGCTTGAATTCAGGACGCCGCCACGATGTCACGCAGGACAAAGGGAAGGATGCCGCCGTGTCGGTAGTAGTCGATTTCGATGTTGGTGTCGATGCGGAGCGTCAAATCAATGGATTCTGAACTTCCGTCCGCGCGTTGGATGGTGAGTGGTAGTTTTTGTCCGGGCTCAATGGAGTCGCTGAGTCCGTTGATGGAGAAGGTTTCATCGCCGCTTAGGCCGAGGGTGGTATCGTCAACGCCCTCTGGGAATTGAAGGGGCAGGACGCCCATTCCGATAAGGTTGCTACGGTGGATGCGTTCAAAACTTTTGGCGACCACGGCCTTGACGCCGAGGAGGGCGGTTCCCTTGGCAGCCCAGTCGCGCGAACTGCCCATGCCGTAATCTTCCCCGGCAATGACGATGAGCCCCTCGCCGCGTTCGCGGTAGGTTTGGCAGGCGTCATGGATATCCATGGGAGCCGCCTCGGGCATGAGCTGGGTGAAGCCGCCCTCTTTGCCGTCAGCCATTTTGTTTTTAAAACGTACGTTGGCGAAAGTACCGCGGGTCATGATACGGTCGTTGCCGCGTCGGGAGCCGAAGCTGTTAAAGTCTTTCTTGGCTACACCGCGTTCGTTGAGGAAGCGCCCGGCAGGACCGTCTTCTTTAATGGCTCCGGCGGGGGAGATGTGGTCGGTGGTGATGGAATCACCAACAATCGCCAGCGGGCGCAGGTTGTTGAGGTCGGTGATGGTGCCGGCTTCCAGACCGAAGTTTTCAAAGAAGGGCGGGCTTTGAATGTAAGTGGAGTCGTGATCCCATTGATAATTTGCTCCGGTGCTGGATTGGACTTCGTTCCACTCGGGGTTGGCGTTGGCGAGATCGCCGTACTTGCTCTGGAACATTTCGGGTTTGAGGCCGGACACGACGAGGGCCTCGACCTCGTCATTGGAGGGCCAGATATCCTTGAGGAAGACGGGTTGTCCATCGCTGCCAGTTCCGAGTGCTTCGTTGGTGAGGTCGATATCGACGGTACCGGCGAGGGCGTAGGCCACCACGAGGGGCGGGGACATGAGGAAATTGGATTTGATGGCGCCGTGAACGCGGGCTTCGAAATTACGGTTACCTGAAAGGACTGAGGCGCCGACGAGTTCGCCTTCTTTGAGAGCGGATTCAATGGCGGGATCGAGGGGGCCGGAATTGCCGATACAGGTGGTGCAACCGTAACCGACCAGGTTAAAGCCGAGGGCGTCGAGGTCGTCCTGTAGATCCGTGGCTTGGAGGTAATCGGTGACCACGCGCGATCCGGGCCCGAGCGAGGTTTTCACCAGGGGATTGATGGTGAGGCCTTTTTTGCGGGCTTTCCGTGCCACGAGTCCGGCGGCAATCATGACCGAGGGGTTGGAAGTATTGGTGCAACTGGTAATGGCGGCGATAAGGACTTGCCCATGTGCGATTTCCGGAAGGGTTTCTTCTGCAACGGCTACGGGTGCGGCGTCGGCGTCGCGACCACCGGCGGCGACGGGTGCGGCCACGCGAACTTTTTTATCGCGGGCAGTTGGGGGAACGCCAAAGCCGCCTTCCGCGATGGGCATATCCATGAGTTGTTGGAAACGTTCTTTAAGGGCGGGGACTTCGATGCGGTCTTGCGGGCGTTTGGGCCCAGCGACACAGGGTACGATGTTGCTGATGTCGAGGTCGAGGGATTTGGTGTATTCGATTTCTCCTGCGCGGGGGATTCCAAATAAACCCTGTGCGCTGTAGTAATCCTTGACGCGTTGGATGGCGTCTTCGCTGCGTCCGGTAAGGCGCAGGTAATCAAGGGATTTTTCATCCACGGGGAAGAAGCCCATGGTGGCGCCGTATTCGGGAGCCATGTTGGCAACGGTGGCGCGGTCGGCGAGGCTGAGGCGGGCTGCGCCCTCGCCGTAGAATTCGACAAATTTACCGACGACTTTTTCCGCGCGGAGCATTTCGGTGATGCGCAGGGTGAGGTCGGTGGCGGTAGCTCCTTCGGGAAGTTCGCCGGAGAGGTGCACGCCGATGACTTCCGGGGTTTTGAAATAGATGGGTTGCCCGAGCATGCCGGACTCGGCCTCAATGCCGCCCACGCCCCAGCCGACGATGCCGAGGCCGTTGATCATGGTGGTGTGGGAATCGGTGCCGACAAGGGTGTCGGGGTAAAGGAGACCGTCTTTTTCAAAGACCACACGGGCGAGGTATTCGAGGTTGACCTGATGCACGATGCCAATGGCGGGCGGAACGACGCTGAAGGTTTCGAAGGCTTGCTGGCCCCACTTGAGGAACTGGTAGCGTTCTTTATTGCGGGCAAATTCGATTTTCAAATTCTCGAGGAAAGCGTTGGCGGAACCCGAGCGATCGACTTGTACGGAGTGGTCGACCACGAGATCGACCGGAACGAGGGGCTCGATTTTTGCGGGGTCGGAACCGATGGCCTGGACGGCGTCGCGCATAGCGGCGAGGTCAACGAGGAGGGGCACTCCGGTAAAATCCTGAAGCACGACGCGCGAGACCACGAAGGGAATTTCCTTGTTGCCGACATCTGCAGGGTTCCAGTTAGCGAGGGCTTCGACATCTTCTTTGACAATGCGTTTGCCGTCGCAGTTACGCAGGACGGATTCGAGTACGATCCGAATACTTACCGGTAGTTTGGCAATGCCTTCAAATCCCGCCTGCTGTTGAAGCGCGGGCAAACTGTAGAAGTGCTTGCCATTGAGTTCTTGAAGGACGTCGAAAGGATCGTTCATGCGAGGCATCGGGTGTTCTGTAGTTTCGTGAAACCTGATAGGTTGTGGTCGTTAGGATTTAAGGGCGGCTTTGATGGCGTTGAAGTCGGGAAGTTGTTTTGGATCGTCTGAGGATTCAGCGTAAAGGAGGGTGCCGTTTTCATCGACCACAAAGGCGGAGCGTTTGGCGACGCCCTTAAAGCCGAGTAAATCTGGATACAGCACATCGTATGCCGTCGCAACGTCTTTATTGAAGTCGCTGAGAAGGGGGAAATTTAAGCCATCCGCTTCTGCCATTTTTTCAAGCGCGAAGGGGCTGTCGACCGAGATGCCGTAGACTGCCGCATTGAGATCGGCATAGTCCTGAATGCCTGAACTGACGGAGCACATTTCTTCCATGCATACGCTGGTAAAAGCGAGCGGGAAAAAGAGGAGGACGGTTTTCTTTTTGCCGTAGTTGTCGGAGAGGGTCACATCGTGGAGACCTTCGGCGTTTTTGGTTTTAAGGGTGAAGTCCGGAGCGGGGGTGTTTGCTTGAAGCGCCATGATATGTCTTGATTGGATTGATATGGGTGCGGAATTTATCCGACTATTTTGAAGAAAATGCGTTTGCCGGCTTGTATGATGCAGGCTTCGTTTGTGCGGTTGAGGGCGAAGCTGGGGTCGTTTTCTTTTTCGCTGTTTATTTTGACTCCGCCCTGTTCGATGAGGCGGCGAATAGCTCCTTTGCTTTCAAAGAGTTCGGAGGCGGCCATTAGGTTGACAAGGGTGTTGCTTTCCGTATTCGGGGAGAGATCGCTCCAGCTGAAGGTAGGCATGTCGTCCGGGAGTTTGTTTTTTGAAAAGACTTGCTCGAATTGTTGCAATTCATGGCGGGCTTTTTCCATCGAGTGAAATTGACCTACGAGCGCCGAGGCCAAATGTTTCTTGGCATCCATGGGATGGCCGTCCTTTAGTTTGGCAATCCGGCTGGCATCAAACTCGAGGAGTAGGGAATAGTAGTCCCACATGGTCTCGTCGGGAATGGACATGATTTTTCCGAACATGTCTTTGGGGTTGTCAGTAAAGGCGATGTAGTTATCCGCGCTTTTGG
>CBFHXZ010000006.1:6795-38535 GCA_965659965.1 Coraliomargaritaceae bacterium | reverse complement strand
CACGACTTTGAGCGCGTAACGGGACGGGTTCAGCTACTCGGACCCAATTCCCAGACAGATTTCTTCGCGGGCTATCAGTCCAAGTTCTTCGCCTGGCCTGCCATGTACACCGCCAACAAATTTATTGATCCGCTTGAATACGAGGATTTGAGAACACGATTATTCGTTATCAATCACCTGCAGCATTACGGGGATGCCAACCACCTCGAACTGACGTTCACGCACCGAAGGAATGCAGATGTCTACAAGCTGGAGGCAACGATTCGAACATCGGGAAACCCTTTCACCTATACCACGAATCATAAAACCAAAGTGAGCTCACTTGGATTCAAGGGCTTGCATCAGTTGAACAATGCCATGGGGGTTCATTACGCAGGTCAGATCGCGGCGGACGAGATTGACTCCAGTTCCTTGGAAGACGCCTCACGATCCTATCTCAAACTTACTGTGCTGCCTGAATATCGATGGCACCTGAACACGGGTGATCGGATGTCTTTTCGCTTGGGAGGGAGTTTTGACGACAGCAACCGAGATGATTCAAACGTTTCGTTGATCAGTGATCTGCGTTGGGAATCCACGCAGAGCAACGGCGATTCAGAAACCCTGCATCTGTCCTACTCAGAGGCCAGTCAGGTAACGGGTTACACCGCCATCGGCGCTGCTCAGGGCGGGCCCTTTGCCAGCAATGCCGTGCTTGGTCGGGAGGTCAGCCAAACCCTGGAGTTCGGCGGAGGTATTCAACGCCAGACTTACACGATTGAAGGCGCCATTTTTTATCGATGGGACAACGAGCTGGTTGACTGGACTTACGCCAATAATGACATCCACGCACGATCGGCGCGCGGAGTGGATCTCGAAAACTTCGGTCTGGAGGTCATCGGTTCCAAGCGCTGGGACGCAATCGAAGCGATCGCAAGCTACACCTATCTGGATAAAGACGAAGACTATGGCAGGGCGGACGTCGACGGCAGTTTCTACGCGCTCAATTACGCCAAGCATCGGGTAACGCTCGGCGCGATTTGGACCCCCAATGACATCCTCGAGTTGCGCATCGACAACGAATGGCGGAGCCAGATCGCGAATGCCCTGCGCACCAGTGGCGACAACACCCTCTTCACTCATATTGGAATCAGTATTTTCCCTCCTGAGTATGATGGCTTGGAATTGTTTGCGGCCCTGGACAATGCCTGGGACGATGACTTTCAGGATGTCCCCGGAACCCCCGGGCGAGGTAGTCAGGTTTCCTGCGGAGCAACCTATCGTTGGTAGGGAGCTGATAATCCAAACGGCACATTGCTGCGAACGATGCACTACCTAGCCCTTGTTTCCCTGATTTGGGCTTTTTCCTTTGGCTTGATTGGGAGCGCGCTGACGGGGGTGGATTCATTCCTCGTCGCCGCGCTACGCCTCGCCTGTGCCAGCTTGGTTTTTCTGCCCTTCCTTCGTTTGAAATCGGTGGGCGGTAAGGATGCGCTTCGGCTCTTTATCTATGGCGGTATTCAATTCGGTCTCATGTATGTCGCATACATGAAAGCCTATCAATATCTACCCTCACACCTCGTCGCGCTCTTCTCCATTCTCACGCCCGTGTATGTGGTCTTGATCCACGATCTCCGCAGCCGAAAGTTTTCGTATCGTTATCTCCTGGCAGCCCTGCTTTCGGTTGGCGGCGCTGCCATTATCAAGGTGCAGGGCGTGCCTGCGGGTGCGATCTGGGCGGGCTTTGCCCTCATGCAACTCGCGGGCCTATCCTTCGCCTTTGGACAAGTCGCCTACCGCGATTGGAAGCGGGACCATCCGGAGATCCGCGACCACGCCGCCTTTGCACTCCTCGCACTTGGGGGCACCTGCTGCGCTGGCGTCTTCAGTTTGTTTTTTGCCGATGCCGAAGCACTCGCCATTGACCCCTCCCAATGGCAGGCGATTTTGTATCTCGGTGTCGTCGCCTCGGGCCTGGGCTTCTTTCTCTGGAACAAGGGCGCCGCTCAAAGTAATCCCGGAACCCTTGCCGCGTTCAACAACGCCGTCGTCCCCCTCGCGGTGCTCCTTTCACTCTTTGTCTTTGGAGAGGTGAGCGAAGTGAGCGCAGCAGCCTTGATTCGCCTGCTCCTCGGCGGAGGCCTCATCGCCGCCGCCGTTGCTTATGCGACGCGAAAGATAAGCGCGGCAGATCGCGAGGCTTAATTAAAATAGACCTCACGGGCGGGCTCTTTGGGAGCATAAATGATAATAAAAGTTTGTGATCCGGATGAATAAAATGAAACTTATTAAATCCTAAACAACCTATAACATCCATGAAGATAAATAAATTAGTCACACTCAGCGTTCTCTTAATGGCTGCTTCTGCCCTACACGCAGCCCCGAAATTATTCGATTTCAAAGATCCCAAAGGGGTCAACCACGTCATGTTTATGCTCGATGCCCCACTTGAGTTTATCAGTGGTAATGGAAATGACATTCATGGAGTTGTTGAATTCGACAAAGAAAATCCGGAAAAAACGAGAGGAGAGATTGTCTTAGCGGTATCGTCGCTTTCCGTTACGAGTGAAAAAATGACGAATGCCATGAAAGGGAAAAAATGGCTCAATCTCGCTAAGAACAAAGAGATCCGCTACAAGTTTAATTCCATCCAAGTAAATAAAGTCGAGGATGGAGTGGTGCACGCAGATGCGACAGGCATCCTGACCTTAATGGGGGTTTCAAAACTGGTGACCGCACCGGTAACAATAACCCTCGCGGAAGGTGTTGCTGGAAAAAGAAGTAATTCTAAAACCGACAAGAGAGACCTGCTGGTCGTTCGGTCTAATTTTGAAATTCAGCTAGACAAATTTGGTTTAATTTTGAATGCCGCGACGAAGCTCAAAGTCGCAAATGATGTGCAGATAAAAGTCGTTATGGCTGGCTACGAAATCGAGTAATTTGAATTCGCATACCTCAGTTAGAGCGCAATAGAAGGGGTCAAACGTAGCATATAGAATTTATTGATCTGCTCGTATCAGATGCGTGATTCTGGGGCGGGGAAGAAGGGGTCAAACGCAAAATATAAAGATCTGGACTGTTTCATCCACAGGCTTCGCTGCCGTTATCGACCTGCCAGAAAGCTGTGCGTAGGGAATCTTAATGTTTTGCGTTTGACCCCTTTTAGTCCCCCCGATGCGGAACCGGAGCACCGCAAGTGAGACGAGCGCCACAAAAAAGCCCGCAGGTAGCGGGCTGGAATAAAATGGTGGAGGTGGCGGGAGTCGAACCCGCGTCCCTCGTGCTTTTACGCGTGGCGTCTACATGCATAGCTTTTATTTTGTTGTCGTTACTGAAGCGCGAAAAAGCGTGCTATTCAGTTTCCAGGCTCTCTAAATACGACTGATGATCGAGAGCCGTCTCATCAGTTATGGCCTGCTGATCGACGCCGCTAGCCCTTAGCAGGTGTCTGGGTAGCAACGTTGCTGAACTAAGCAGCAAGAGCGAATTGTTCTTCGCCAATTAATGTTTGTAATGGATTGATACGGAGCCTCCATTATCTCCGACATGCAGCCGCGCGCTAGGACACGAGGTCGAATCCGGTACACCCCCTTTGGTAACATTGAACGTTGAACATCGAACAGTGAATATCGAACGCCGAACGTTAAACATCTAACACTGAACCGTGAACTTCGAGCGTGGAAGGTCGAATGTTTTGGGAAAATTTTCCGGAAAGGACCGTGCGTTTAGGCGACGGTTCTTTCAAAGAGCGAGGGTGAGAGTCGCACAAGGGGCGGAAAATTGCAAGTAAGGAAGGGCTGTGTTAGTTCTGCTTGAGTTCGCCGAATCCGCCGGGGAGGGTTTCGAGTTGTTCTTTGAGGGCGGTTTGCATGGCTTTTAGGTGGGCGGCGTATTTTGGATCGTTGGCGAGGTTGCGTTGTTCGTTGGGATCGTTGGCGAGGTTGTAGAGTTGGTCGCGTTCGAAATAAGCGGGGTAGGATCCGGTGGAGAATTTCTCGGCATCACCGCCGCCTGGAATGGCGGTGAGGTGGCTGAAGGGTTTAGTTGGGTCGTCGGTGACGATGTTGAGGTGTCGGCGGCGGCGTTTATCATTCCAGTCTTCGAGGACGTCGGTGCGTTCCTGGAGGGTCATGTTTTCGAGGTGTTCGGGGTAGCGGATGGCCATATATTTCCAGTTGCCGATGCGGAGGCCGCGGGCATAGCCGAGTTCAAAGTAGAGGCTGCGCTGTGCGGTGGGTGTTTGCCCCATGAGGTAGGGGAGGAAGCTTTGTCCGTCGAATGTTTGCTGGGTGGTGTCGACTTGTGCGAGGTCGAGGATGGTAGGTGCAAAATCAACGTTGGAGACAAGGGCTTGCGAGGTGGGGCCGACGGGGAAGCCGCCTTTGCGCCAGATGATGCTGGGGTTGTGAACGCCGCCTTGATAGACGGTTCCTTTAGCGCGTTGGCCGTGGTCGTTGAAAAAGAAGATAATGGTATTATCGATCTGTCCGTTGGCTTCGAGGGCGTCGAGCAGGGCGCCGAGGGCGTCATCGAGCCAGAGGAGGTTGGCGGTGTTGTCGTTGACGGGGAGCCCGGCGGCGCGGATGCGTTTGGGGATGGTTGTGCGGGCGGGTTGTACGTTTAGGGGTTCATCGAGGTAACCGATGGCGGTGAGGCGTGGGTCGGCATTCCAGGAGCGTTTTGCTTGGGTGGGGCCGTGGGGGACGGTGGTGGCAAAGTAGAGGAAGAAGGGTTGGGAGTGGTCTTGGTTGAGGAAGCGCACGCCGGCGTCGGTGATCCAGTCCATGTTTTGGACGGCGACTTCGTGGAGTCCTAGAAAGCTGGGGTTATTGTGGTAGACGCTATCGGCAAAATCGAAGCCGATTTCGCGCATGGCCTGGCGGGTGTGGTCGTGGTTGGCTTTGAGGAGTGCCTTGTTGGCGGGGTCTTTGGCGCTGGCATCGAAGTTAGGAAATTTTTTGAGACCGTGGACCTCGACGACATGATTTTTTCCGGCCATGCCGGTGGTGTAGCCTGCGTTTTTGAGGAGGGCGGGGAGGGTGCGGTCGGTGGGTAGGATGTGGGTGTTGAATTCTACAACGCTTTGGCCGTTCTTTTTGGTATTTTGTTTGAAGTAGGGGTTTTGGGCACGGCTTGCGAAGTTTCCGGTCAGGACGTTATAGCGGCTGGGTGTGCAGACCGGAGAGACGACATGCTGTTGTAGCATGAGGGTTCCTTCGCGTGCGAGGCGGTCGAGGTTGGGGGTGAGGTTTTTGCCTTTCCCCTGGGGGAGGCAGTTGAAATGTTGCGGCAGCATGTCATCGGCAATGAAGAAGATGATGTTGGGGCGCTCGGTCGGGGTGGTGCCTGCGTTGATGGCGGGGCTCAGGCAGGTTAAGGTGGCGAGCGCGATTGCGAGGAGTTGATGACTGTTTTTCATGCCGTGTTTTTTTTGGTTTAGAGATTTTTAAAGGTATTGATGCAGCGAAAGAGTTGTTTGGAAAGTTGGGCGACGGTGGTTTTGTATTTGGGGTCTTTTGAAAGGTTGCGTTGCTCGAGCGGGTCGGTGGCGTAGTCGTAGAGTTCGGTGGCGGTGATCCGCTGGCCGGGTTTAGCACCTGTGCCGCCGGTTTCAAACCATGCGACGAAGCGATAGCGTTCATTGCGGAGGGCGTAGCCCATTTTTTTGCCACGGGGGAATTGGCTGATGGCAAATTTGCGGGTAAGGTTTTTTTTGTTGTGAATGCTGGGAGCGAGGCTGGTGCCGTCGAGGGTGTCGGGGATTTGAATGCCGGCTAGCTCGCAGAGGGTTGGGAAAAGGTCGGTCAGCTCGGCGGGCATGCGGGTTGTTTGAGCATTGCCGCCGGGTTTGGAAATGATGAGTGGTACGCGGGTGGCTTGCTCGTAATTGGTGTGTTTGCACCAAAGGCCGTGGTCGCCGAGGTGCCAGCCGTGGTCGCCCCAGAGGGCAATAATGGTGTTTTCGGCGAGGCCTAATTGATCGAGTTGGTCGAGGATTTTGCCGATTTGTGCATCGATATAGGCGACGCAGGCGTAGTAGCCGTGGATGAGTTTGCGTTGGGTGGCTTCGTCGATGGATCCTTTGGGAGGGATTCCGTTATAGGAGCGTAGTTCGGAGGAGTTGTGGAGGGCGTAGCTTGGGGCGCCGCTGGGTGCTTGCTGGTAGGGTGCAAGCTCAATGGCTTGGGGGTCGAATAGATCCCAATATTTTTTTGGGGCGACAAAGGGGAGATGCGGTTTTTTGAAACCGACAGCGAGGAAGAAGGGTTGTTTTTTGCGTGCAAGTTCGGTGAGGGTGGTGACTGCATGGGCGGCGATGGCGCCATCATCGTAGGCATCGTCCGGGACGGCTTCGGCTTCAACGACGGGCCACGCATCGCTTTTAAAAAGTTTTTTGTTAAGGGCGTTCCATTTTGAATTACCGAGTTTGGCGGCAATTTGTTTACTTTTGGCGTTGTGGTAGTGTCCGGTTGGTTTGCCGGTAACGGGGTTGTAGTTGAGGTGCCAGGTTTGGGTATAGGGGTTGCTCCAGGAGCGGGTATCGCCGCCCTTATCGACACTGCGCGGATCGTATATCTTGCCCATTCCGACAGCGTAGTAGCCATTGTTTTTAAAGTGCTGGGATAGGGTAAGGATGTTTGGGTGAATGTCGCGAATTTTGGTTTTGAGGTTCCAGACTCGGGTGAAGTCAGGGTATTTTCCGGTCATGACGCTGGCGCGGGAGGGGCCGCATACTGCTTGTTGGCAATGCGCATTTAAGAATGTAGTGCCCTGCGCAGCGATTCGATCCATCGCGGGAGTGGGTAAGGTCTCGCTGTATGCGCCGATGGTGGGCTTGAGGTCATCAATCGCGATGAAGAGAATATTGGGTTTGTCTGCCGCGATGAGTGAGGATGCGAGGCAGAGTGTGGCGGTGCAGAATTTGGATGTTGTTTTTAGAGTCATTCCAGTCCGGTGCGGAAGATGAAGCCGAGGTCATCGAGGTAGATGTCTCCGGTGAGAGGTGCGTTTGCCTGAATCTGAAAGCGAATGCCGTAAAGCTTGCCCATGGCATCGAGTTGGTCGGGATCTTTGACGGTAAAGGCAAAGGTTTTCCATTCCCCAATGATGGCGTTTAGAGGAATGGAGCCTATGGGCATCCAGTGGTTGGCATCGCTTTGAAGGATGAGGTTGATGCGTGCCTTTGGATCGGCGCATTGGATGTTGTGACTGGCGCGGAGTTTTCCGATTATCCCGCTGGCGTTTTCAAAGGGGAGTTGGTCTCGTGGGAGCGGTTCGAAGTGAAAGAGGAGGTCGGCGTCGCGTGCGGGTAGGGCGTTGAAGAGGCGTGCGGCGGCTACGTATTGGTTGGGTCGAATGGAGGACTCGGATCCAAGTTTGAATGTACTGACGGCGTTCCATTCATGGATGGGGTTATCGAAGGTCCAGTAGGTTAGGGCGCGTTCCTGAAGGGCGACGAGTTCGATTTTTTTATGGGTGGAGTGGCTGGGTGATTGTGCTTTGAGGGTTAGGGTACCGGGGCCTTTGGGTTGGATTGTGAAGGTGGCGGCGGCGTTATCGAGGGAGAGTTTTTTTGTGCTCAAATTAGCGGGGCCCTGAATGCTGAGTTGAATGGGGCCGGTTGCTTCGAGGTCGGGAATTTGTTTGTCGGGATCATGCGCGACGAGCCAGCCTTCGATGGGTTGATCGGCTGCTGCTCGGGAGGGGAGGAGGAGCTCGATTTTCGGCTGAATCGCGGGCTGGGTTTGCGGTGTTTTTTTGTTTGCGGTGGAGGGGTTTGCAAGGTGTAGGACTGAGATGCTGAATTTTGGCAGGGTGATAGTGCTGCGTCGATTGAGTTGAATGGACTGGATGCTGGGCGGGCGACTCCAGAGGGGCTTATGGGCATGTGGATCCCAGAAGTATTGCGCGCTGGAAAAGGTATGTCGTTGTGCTGTGGTGGGTGCACCCGGGTTATGGAGGCTAAGTTTGAGTGCTTGTGTCTCTGAAGTATTGACGAGCATGATTTGGAGACCGTCTTCAGAGCGAGTTACGAAGCTGTGGATATCCTTATGACCTCGGATCTTTGATTTGACGAGTTGGTTGCCCATTAGGTTGCCCCAGATCCAGAGTGCCCAGTATTGGCTTTTAGGAAGAATGCGGTCGTTCTTTTCGTCGATGTAGAAGGCGCTGTGACCCCCTTCGCGAACATAGGTGCTTAGATCCCACTGGTTGGCAAAGTCGATCCCTTCTTCAAATAAGGCACCAATCCAAAGGGCTGACCAGATGCCATTGATGAGTTCGGCGGTATCGCGATCTTCGTTTACCTTGATGTTCCACTCACTGATCCCGATTTCGATTTTGTCTTGGCGTTGCGGTTGGTAGGTTTCAATCCAACGGTGTACTTTACGGGCAGCTTCGCGCATGGATTCAATGGCAGCGAATTTTTCACGACTGTTTTTGACATTAACGCCTACGGGGTAGGCGTGTATGGAAATAAAGTCGAGCTCATTGCCGCCATCGCGAATGAGTGCTTCGACAAAATCGAGTGCTAGGTCGGAGCATGCGGGACCGCCGAGTTTAATTGCGGGATCCTCGGCACGCATTGCTTTGGCAAATTTAAGGAAGTGTTGGGCGTAACGTTCGCCGGTCATCGTGGAACCGTCGGGTAGCCGGTGCCCGAGTTCCCAGTCTCCATTGAGTTCGTTACCGACTTCCCAGTAACGGACGTTGTAGTCGTTGGTATGATTTGCCCATTTAACCCATTCTGCAGCCATGCGCGGGGTGCCGGAGCCAACGTTGACCGTCACCATGGCTTCTGAGCCTACTTGTTGAATCCATTCGTGCTGTGTTTTTACGTCGAGGTCACCGTGATAGTCGGAGAGTTCACGTTGTTCGCCATGCACCCGAAAGCCTTTTTTGTAATCGCGGTAGTCAATTTCCCAGGAGCCGTCTGGATTGTGTCGGCGCGTATCAAAATTATTTATGCTGTGGTCATCTCCAATCCGGACGCCATTGCCGTTCCAATAGTATTCGTTTGACCAGGAACCACCGGGAATGCGAATACTTCCGGGTTGCCAGACGCGGATCGAGTCTTGGAAGTTTGGGTTTTGGATCGTCATTTGACGACTCCACAGGGATAAATTGGTCCCGATTAGGCGGTGGCGGTCGGTACTTTGAAGGATGGTATCGGCTTCTATTTGGAGGGTGGCATCACTGGAGTTCGCAAAGGAATGAACATGACTCGCAATGATTAAAGCGAGGCAGGGGATAAAAGATCTGTTTCTTGGAAGGGGCATATGCGGAGGAAATCCTGAGGGGATTGTAGGTAAGAGCTTTGATTTTTTAATGGAGTTGGTAAACGTAAATTTGCATTTATGTCGTTTAAAAAAAAAGTGAATAAGCGCAAAAAACGAGTACTGCGTTTCTTCATTTATTCAGCTGAGTTTATAACACTTTAAAGCCCTTGTGGTTATGGGCGAAGTAGGTCTTAATGAAATTGCATGAGTCAATCTGGCAATCAATCGGCACAGGTCGCTACAAAAGACCAAGTACCGTTTCCAAAAAAGTTAGCCTACGCGCTAGGAGGTCCGGTTGATATTTTATCTGTTTGGGTGTTGGTGAGTATTGCTTACCCTTTGTTCAATATGGAGTTGGAGATGCGCCCGCTCTACGTTGCCATCATTTTGATGTCATTGCGTCTGTGGGATGGGGTTATCGACCCGCTCATGGGTTGGATTTCGGATAATGCGCGGACGCGTTGGGGGCGTCGTCGCCCCTTTGTCTTTGTGGGTGCGATTTTGTCGGCATTGACGTATCCATTGATCTTTTGGTTTCCAGTTGGGATGAGTCCGGAGCATAACATGCTGTGGGTCATTGGGTTTGGTATCCTTTTTTATACCTGTTTCACGGTGTGGGCGATGCCGTACCAAAGTATGTTGATGGAGATGACGCCGGACTACAACGAGCGCACGCGGGTGACTGAGGTGCGGGGTTATTTTCAGACGCTGGCCGGGTTGGTGAATGGCTGGATTTGGTGGATCACGCTACGTCCGCTCTTTTTTGTTTCAGAACCGGCAACGGATGAGCTGGTTGCGAGTACGGCGAATGGGATGCGCTATGTCAGTCTGGGGATATCGGCCGTAATTTTAGTGGGTGGATTGATTCCGGCAATTTTTGTAAAGGAACGGTATTATGAAACAGTGCGAGCACATCAAAAAAGGATTGGTTTATTGGCGAGCCTGAAGGAGACGCTATCGAACCGCGCCTTTTTAATTTTATGCGTCTTCACTTTGTTCTTTTTATTGGGAACCGCAATTTTTGACAGCTACGGTCGTTATGTTGGAACCTATTATGTTTTAGATGGGGATTGGAGTCGGGGGGCAGTTTTTGCTGGCTGGGGCACTTTGGTTTATACCGTATTCAGTCTTAGCTTTATTCCAATATTTCGGGCTTTATCGCAACGAATCGGGAAGAATAAATGCCTGTCGCTAGCGGTGGGTATTGTGCTTTTTTCTGCGGGCACGACGTGGTGGACCTTTACGCCGGAATGTCCTTGGTTGATGTTGATTAATACCGCGTTTATCGGTGCGGGTTATGCAGGCTTATGGCTTATGTTACCCTCCATGCAGGTGGATGTAGTCGATTATGATGAATTGAAAACCGGCGAACGCCGAGAAGGCAGCTTTGCCTCAATCTTTTCATGGATCTTAAAACTAAGTTTTTGTGTGGGCTTTTTGATTTCGGGGCCCTTGCTGGAGTTGACGGGATTTGATGCCAGCAATGGGGGTGATCAAGGGGAAGCGGTCTACCGGAACATGCGATTAGGCTATATTTTGATTCCGGTCTGTTCCTTGATTGCGGCTTTTCTGCTTCTTAAATTTTTCCCGATCAACCAAGCAAAAGCCGCGGAAATCCGGCACGAATTGGAAGCACGCCGGGGTGAAGTTTAAGGGAAGTTTTCCTGTGTCGTCATGGCACATAACTAATAAAATTAGAATGATGAAGCAGTTGTTTTTTTTAATTTTCGTCTTATCAATATCTGGATTCGGGTTCGCAGAAGGGAGTCCGAGTCTGGCAGACAAGAATCGGCCCAACATTCTCTTCATTGCGGTGGATGATTTGAAGCCGACGCTTTCAAACTATGGTGATGCGATGGCGATCACTCCCAATTTTGAGCGTTTAGCGGCGCGGGGAATGACTTTTCTAAATGCCCACTGCCAACAGGCGGTTTGTGCGCCCTCGCGGGCGAGTGTCATGACGGGTCTCCGGCCGGATCAAATACGGGTGTGGGATTTGAAGACCAAGATTCGCGATGAGAACCCGGAGGTCATTACAATCCCCCAGCATTTTAAAGCGCATGGTTACGACGCAGTTGGGGTGGGGAAGATTTTTGATTTTCGCTCAGTTGAGGGTCATGAAAAAGATGATGCCGCTTCCTGGAGTCGCCCTTATGTTATCTTTGATAAAAATCCTGAAGGTGAATTTGGTTTAGTGAATCCAGACTATGTTCGGATGGTGCGGTCGAAAAAGAAGGCTTTGCGGGAAGCAGGCGATTCGAGACCCTTGAAAAAAGTATTAGGTGGATCGCCCGCTTTTGAAGGGAGCGAAGCGGTTACAGATGAAGCGTATGATGACGGCCAAATCGCCAAGACCGGGGTGCAGTTATTGGAAGCGCTGGCCTTGCAGAAGGAACCTTTTTTTCTGGCTGTTGGCTTCAAGAAGCCGCATCTCCCCTTTATCGCCCCCAAGCAATACTGGGATCTATACAAGCCTGCGCAGTTTAAGCCGCACTTTTTGACGGAGCGCCCAGAGGGTTCACCGGTCTATCACCATCAACCGGGTTGGGAATTGCGTAACGGCTCTTATTCCGGAGTGCCCTTACTGGAAGAGGGAGGCGTCATTCCCGATGCAACCGCCGTCAAGCTGATCCACGGGTATTACGCCTGTGTGTCTTATATCGATGCACAGTTGGGAAAACTTCTGGATGCCCTCGAAGCCACTGGTGAAATGAATAATACGATCATTGTTCTTTGGAGCGACCACGGTTACCACCTCGGCGATCATGGCATGTGGTGCAAACACACCAATTACGAGCAGTCCACCCGCGTGCCTTTTATGGTGATCGACCCGCGTGATCCCAAACACATTGCCGGTGGCAAGTCGCCAGCACCGGTTGAACTGGTCGATATTTTTGCGACCCTGTGCGATTTGAGCGGGCTCGAAGCACCGAAGGGTATCGCCGGGACGAGTCTGAAACCGATCCTCAGAAAAGAGACAAAGCATGTGAAGCCTGCATCGGTGAGCCAATTCCCTCGTTACTTTAAGGGGCGCGAAATTATGGGATATAGTTGGCGTACGACCCGATACCGTTATATCGAGTGGGAGGATACGCAATTTCGCGAAGGGGGCACGCACGGCCCGATTTTAGATGTGGAGCTTTACGATTATTCTAAAGACCCAAATGAAGCGCGTAATTTAGCAAATGATCCGGATTATGCGGATGTGCTTTCAGATATGAAGCGTATCGCACGGATGGATAAGCATGTACGGCGCGCCAAAACTGCGGCTGAAAACGAGCTACGCCCGAAGTGGCTATCCATTGCGGAACCATCCGGTGTCGTCGACCCGACTGCCTCGATGGAATGGCGTGAGCCGGATGCTTTGATAGCGTATGCCAGCCGCCCGGAGGGTGAATTGGAGCTCCACTTATTTAAGCCGAAGGACTGGGATGCGAAGGATCAACGAGCGGCTTTGGTTGCCTTTCATGGTGGAGGGTGGAATACGGGCGACCCTCAGGCGTTCTATTGGCAAGCGAATTATTTAACGCGTCGTGGGATGGTCGTGATTTGCCCGCGTTACCGCATAAAGAGTCTTCACGGAACCAGCCCAATCGAAAGTACACGAGATGCCATGCAGGCGATGCAATTTGTGCGCGCTCATGCCGAAGCACTGGGGATTGATCCGGATCGTATTGCCGCAGCGGGAGGATCTGCAGGCGGGCATTTGGCTGCAGCAGTCGCAACGGTTGAGGGCTTTGAGAGTACCGCGCCTGGCTTGAGTGGAATCAGTCCGCGCCCGAATGCTTTGATTCTCTTTAACCCAGTGCTCGACACGACCCGTAAGGGGTATGGGAGTCGCCAGATACAACCCGATAGTGCGGTAATTTCGCCAATGGATCAAATGAAGGGAGATCAACCCCCCACCCTTATTTTTAATGGTGAGCGGGATACAACGACAACCGCCGAACGTTGCCTGGCCTATGTGGAAAAGATGCATCAATTAGGTAATCGCTGTGAGTTGGTGATTTATCCCAATGCGCACCACAGTTTTTTCCATCGAGGAGGGAATCCTGAAAATTTTGCAGACACATTAAATCGGGCAACTAACTTCTTGAATAACTTAGGTTATTTGAGAAATTGAGGGATCATTAAATACTTAAGCTCACTATCCCTCTGTGCTTTCCTGTTTGTTAGCACTTTACCCGCAGCCGCTCCGAAGGTTTTGCCGATTCCCAAAGGAGAGCCTTTGCGTGCAATCGCAGCGAAATATTACTCGGATGGAAATGTCTATATTGGAGGCACCAGTGGTTGGAAAAAACCTTCTCGAACCTCAGGGCTGCTGGATCGAGAATTCAGCTACATTACTCCGGAGAATGACTTTAAGCATCAAATGGTGCATCCAAAGCCGGGGGTGTGGAACTGGAAGGCCGCGGATGCTTGGGTGAAAAGTGCGGGGGATAACGGGCAGGTGATCCGTATTCATGGCCCCATCAGCCCGCAGTGCTCAAAGTGGGCAAAGGAAGATCATCGCACTGCAGAAGAGCTAGAAAAAAGCATGGTCGAATTTATGACGGCGCTCTGTAAGCGCTATAATGGTGTACCGCAAGTAAAGTGGATGGATGTTGTCAACGAAACGATTGAACCGAAAAAAAACGTATGGTTTGGTCCGCGGCCTGGGGTCGATCGCTGGGAGAATCCCTGGACGCGCTTGGGTTTTGATGAGACCACTCCGCTCCGCCCGCCGCGGTACATCAAACTGGCCTTTGAAATCGCGAATAAGTATGCGCCGGATATTGAACAAATCATCAATCAGCACGGCAGTGTGAGTCCTTGGGTTTGGGACCGGATTTTTGATTTAGTCGATTACCTCCGGGAACAGGGTTTACGAGTGGACGGTATTGGCTGGCAGGCACACGTAAACCTTGGTTGGGAAAAAGAAGGAACCAATCTCAAGGATTTGGAAGCGCTTATCGCGCGTGCGCATGCCAAGGATCTATCCTTCCACGTGACTGAAAATAATGTGTGGCTTCGAAAAGAAAAGGACTACGAGGCACAGGCTGAGACCTTTGCCGCCATCCTACGCACCCTTTTAAGTCATCGGCATAGTGGGGAGGTAACTTGGAATGTGTGGAATTTGAGTGACGACGATTCCTGGCAACAGAACCGACATTTGGATGGTTGTATTTTTGATTACGATTATGTACCGAAGCCGGCCTATTATGCCCTCCAAAATGTCCTTTTGGAGATGAAGTAAGGCTTTGGGCTAAGTTTTATTAATTGCCGGGCACGGGTTGGATTGCTCCTAGTTCATCGAGCTTTAAATTTAAAATCTTTGAAAGCTGGCGGCAGAGTTCTCTATCGGCCTGAAATAGGTTTTCATTTTCTTGCGGATCCATTTGGAGGTCGTAGAGTTCATATCTAATTTTGGGAAAGTAGAATTTGATAATTTTATACTGCCCCAATCGCATGGCGCTTGAAGCGGTATCGCCGGTGCTACTTGGCCGGGGTCGTGGGCTATGCCAAAGGATGGGGTCGCGTCCAAAAGCTTCGCCTTTGATAGCAGGTATGATGCTGACACTATCGATGTGATGGCTGGGTAGCGGTTTCAGTCCGGCGGCTTGCAGACAGGTGGCGTAAAGGTCGGTTCCGGTGACGATGGCCTTGCAGGTTTCTCCGGCAGAGGCGACTCCCGGCCAGCGTACGATGAAAGGGACACGGATGCCGCCTTCATAGAGATGCCCTTTGCCTGCCCGAAGGGGAAGGTTGCTTGTTGCGAGCGGGCGCTTATTCGCCGCGCCCCGGTTGGAAAGACCCCCATGATCCGATGTAAGTATCACGAGGGTATGATCCGTAAGTTGTAGTTCATCGAGTGTTTCGAGGACACGGGCAAGACTTTCATCTGTGCTGCGTATCATCGCAGCATAAACCGGGTTGTCTTGTTCAAGCTTGGTGCTTCCATCGCGCATATTAAATTGTTCTTTGCCGAGTGACCCGAGCTTGCGTTTGAAGTATTGCGAATCTTTGTCCTTTGCTTGAAGTGGGGTATGCACTGCGTAGTGGGCAAGCACTGCAAAGAAGGGTTTTTGGCTGCCAGATGCGGCGTGATTCCGCAGGAAAAGAACGGTTTCATCGGTAAGGCGATCGGTTAGGTATTCACCTTCCTTGGCGTCATCCAGTCCCTGAATAAGCGCTGCTTTGTGGTGAGGATTTTTTGTTTTGTTATAGGGTGCGAAGTAGGAACGAGGAGCCCCAGCTGCTCCGCCCGCGATATTTATATCGAAGCCCTGCGCGTTTGGCAGCTCACCCGGTTTTTTGGAGAGGTGCCACTTCCCGGCAAAAAAGGTCGCATAGCCACCGTCGTTAAGGGCCTCAGCGAGGGTATAGGCTTCAGGTGCAATATTGTACGTTTTGCCGGGGCAGCCATCACGTGCAGGAAAACGACCGGTAAACAGTCCGTATCGAGAAGGCACACAGCGCGGGTGTGCCGCATAGGCCTGCGTGTAGCATTGGCCTTCTGCAGCAAGTTGGTCGATTGCGGGGGTTTCGTAAAAGCGCGAACCGTAACAGCCAAGATCACGTGCCCCAAAGTCATCGACCAGAAATAGCAATATGTTGGGTTGTAATTGACCGGACGGATCCTTCGCTGCGGGCGACCCTTTTTCCGGTGCGGTGTTCAGAGCCGAGAGCGTAATAAAAAAAGAATCCAGAAATAGCGTCGCATTACAGGTAGGGACTTTACCCAAAATAAGAAAAAAGAAGAATGCGTTATATAATGATTTAATCCTCTAATTAAATGATTATACGTAGCTACTGTTCTTCGCTGCCGTGGTTGCTGAATTTAAGTCGGTAGGCACGTGGGGAGAGCTGGGTATCACGCCGAAAGGCACAACTTAAGTTGGAGCCGTTGCTGTATCCGCATTCCAAAGCGATGGATTCGATTTTGTCATTGGTTTGGGTGAGCAAGCGTTTGGCTTTGTCGAGGCGAATGCGTCGGAGTTCACTGGCGGGAGTACGCCCGAGGTGTTTTTCAAAGGCTTTTTCAAGTCCGCGTTTGGAGAGGCCGACATGGTCCACAATATCGTCGATGGTGATGGGTTCACCATAATGGGCCTTGATGTAACGCAGGGCTTTAAAGACAGCAGGATGTTCCACTGCAAGTACGTCGCTGCTCTGTCGCCGAATGATACCCTGAGGTGCAATGAGGACGGGTGGTTCTTTGTTGTTGATTTCCCGTTTGATAAGGCGGTCGAGTTGCCGGGCTGCTTGATAGCCCAGCTCTTCGAGACGAGTGCGAATGCTGGAGAGCGGGACAAGGGCGCTTTCACAAAGCAAAACGGTATTATCGACGCCAAGGATAGCGATTTCTTCCGGCACGTGAATGCCCGCGCGTGCGCATATCTCAATGAGGCTGGTGCCCAGGTTGTCTTGACCTGCAAAGACGGCAAGTGGGCGGGGAAACTGGTTCAGTTGATTGAGGATATCTTTACGGTGGGAACTCCATTTTGTGAGGAGATCTTTTGAAGATTGTTTGATTTCAAAGATATGGTCTTTGGGGATTCCACGATTGCGCAAATAGGAAAAAAAAGAATCACGGCGCAGGATGTTGACCGGAACGTCTTCCCAGGAATAATAGGCAAAATAACGGTAGCCGCGATCGAGAAAGTGGTCGGCCGCAATTTGGCAGATGGCGTCGTTATCGACCCGCACACGCGGAACGGTCTTTGGCATGTCGACGTAACTGATGTCGACGATTGGCATCTTGAGCGATTTTATGAGGTCTTCAAAACCGGGGGCACAACAGGTTATGGCACCATCACCCGGCCAACCTTGTGGAGTAAAGCGACCATTCGCCATGTAGGGTGACATATGCCAGGACTGTTCGCGTACATAGCGGAAAATGCCGCGCAGAACACGTTCATCATACCAGTCCATTGCAACAACAATTGAGGGTTGGCTTGAACGAGGTTTTGTTTTGCTAGCGTCCTTTGCGCTGGAGAAAGGCTTTTGCATGAAATGAAATTAGGGTATTTATTCATTTAAAGCAAGTTCATTATCATTGCGAAAGCACATTAAAATTTGTGATAAAAAGTTTGCCGTTAAAGGATGTCTTACAATTATATTTATATAAGAATAAAAAATTAACCCCATATAAAATGAATGACTATTTTAAAAGAACAAAAAATTAATCTCAGTTTTAACTGTTCTGGCATTCCCGCTCGCAGAAGATTTAATAGCGGCTACGGAGGTGGATAAGCAGGAAGACGAGGAGGTCATCATTGTCTTACCTACCTCTGAGGGGGGTGCAGGTACCGTAAGCAAAGGGGGAAGCAAAATAGAGAACATTGAGGGTGAGGAGATTTTTCTTTTGCAGGACATTGAGGTATCCGCCGAACGCGACCGGGGTTACTATTCGGCCAATTCGCTTGGTGGCACCCGTACGAATCAATTGATTAAGGATACCCCGATGACGATATCGGGGGTCAATTAAAGAAAGGACGCAACCAACCAAAATATAGTTTTCAGTTGACTGCGGCGAATCTTTTCGATGCTCGTGATCTCATCGCGACCGGTAACAATGCGCGTTATACCGACGGGCGGCGACTTAGTATAAAAGCCTCTATTCAGTTTTAAACCCAACTTTCCTTATGCCGTACATTGCTGCGCTACTTTTGATTATTAGTAGTACCACCCTGCTTTTTGCCGCGAAGCCAAATATCCTGATGCTTGCAGTGGACGACCTGCGCCCGGAGCTGGGTTGCTATGATGCTGATCACATGGTGACGCCCAATATGGATGCACTGGCAGCCGCTTCGATGCAGTTTGATCATGCCTACACCCAACAGGCGGTCTGTCTGCCTGCGCGCATCAGTTTGTTTACCGGGATGCGGCCCAACTCAACCGGGGTGCACAAGCTGCAAACGGATTTCCGTAAGACGATTCCGGATGCAGTGACTTTGCCGCAATACTTTGAGCAGCATGGCTATCAAACGATTGGCATGGGTAAGGTGCTCCACAGTGAGAAATGGCGCGAGTGGACCCAATGGATCAATACCAATAACCTGCCTGAGGTGAAGGCTTACCATAGCCCGAAAACCTTAGCTAAGATCCAAGAACTTAGAAATGAGGCAAAAGCGAAAGGCTTAAGCGGAAGAGCATTGCGCCGCTACACCCGAGGGCCGGCTTATGAATGGGCCGATGCTCCCGATTCAAGCTATCACGACGGTGCTATGACGGATCTTGCAATCAAGGCCTTAAACAATGTAGGCGAAAAACCTTTTTTCATGGTGGTGGGCTACAAGAAACCCCACTTACCCTTTGTTGCTCCAAAGCAGTATTGGGATCACTACGATTTTGAGTCCATACAGTTACCCGATAATTATCATCAACCTGAAGGAGCGCCACGCATTGCCTTGATGAGTTGGGGTGAACTGCGTGCTTATTCCGGTATTCCTCAAGCAGGATCCGTTGATACCGAAACAGCTCGTCGCTTGATTCATGGTTATTACGCCTCCGTTAGTTTTGTGGATGCTCAGATTGGGCGCCTGTTGAATGCCTTAAAGGAGAATGGCTTGGCCGAGGATACCATTGTGGTGCTCTGGGGAGACCACGGTTGGAAACTGGGGGAGCATGGGATGTGGTGTAAGCATACCAACTTTGAGATCGATACCCGGGTACCTTTTTTAATTAAGGCACCGAAAAAGTCCTTTGCCGGAGGGCGCACCGATGCACTGGTGGAACTTTTGGATTTATATCCAACGCTCTGCGAACTTGCAAACTTAGCTATACCTGAACAATGCGAGGGTACGAGTTTAATGCCTCTATTAAAAAATCCGCATGCAAAATGGAGCGAGTTGGCGTACTCGCAATACCCCCGCGAACGCGGTATTAAAGGTTACTCGGTTAAATCACCGGTGGGGCGCTACACCGAATGGACTCGAGGGTCTCAAGGTGTGGTGGTAGCCCGTGAATACTACGACCACCGCGTCGACCCGCATGAGAATAAAAAT
Source organism: Coraliomargaritaceae bacterium (assembly GCA_965659965.1). Taxonomy (GTDB): domain Bacteria; phylum Verrucomicrobiota; class Verrucomicrobiia; order Opitutales; family Coraliomargaritaceae; genus UBA7445. The sequence continues at coordinate 19,289 of CBFHXZ010000006.1, read as the reverse complement.
GTGGTTGAAATGGCAGCTTATAAGCTTGAGATTCAGCGACTTTCTGCATTGATGCGGAAAGAACGGAGTCATTAATACCATATGCCATTTAAAGAAAATTTTTCATGGGGTGCCGCAACGGCAGCCTACCAGATCGAAGGTGCTGCCCGCGAGGAAGGTAAGGGTCCAAGTATTTGGGATACTTACTGCAAGATACCGGGAAACATAAAGGATGGCTCCTCAGGAAATAGGGCGTGCGATCATTATTTTCGTTATAAAGACGATGTTGACTTAATGTCGCAAATCGGGCTCAAGGCTTACCGCTTTTCCCTCGCTTGGTCACGAATACTGCCCGAGGGTACGGGCTCAATCAATAGCAAGGGGCTCGATTTTTATGACAATCTTGTAGATGCATTACTGGAGAAAGAAATCGTACCGTATGCGACGCTCTTTCATTGGGATTTGCCCGAAGCACTGCAATCGCGTGGCGGTTGGTTAAATCCGGATATACCTCAATGGTTTGCAGAGTATACCCAGGTAGTTGCCGAGCGACTCTCCGACCGCGTGAAGCATTGGTTCACTCTGAATGAGCCGCAGTGCTTTATTGGACATGGACTGCTCAACGGCACCAAGGCACCAGGTCTTCAAATCCCACTGAGCGATGTGCTTCTGGCGATACACCATAGCTTGCTTGCCCATGGACGTGCGGTTCAGGCTCTGCGTGCAGCAGATCCAAGCGCGAAAATCGGTGCGGCTCCAACCGGTTCAGTCGCCTTCCCGAAAAGTGAATCGGATGCCGATATTCAGGCTGCGTACGAGGCTACTTTTTTCATCCCCGGAGAAGGAAATAAAAACCCATGCGGTAAGAATACCTGGCTCGTTTCAAGCGAGGCCAGTTGGAACATTGCCTGGTATACCGATCCTATCTTTTTGGGTCAGTATCCGGAAGCGGGCTTAACTGCTTTTGGAGAGAAGGTACCGGCTTATACCGATGCCGAGATGGAGCTGATCAGCCAGCCGCTCGATTTTTGTGGCATCAACCTCTACAACGGATGGAAAGTTGAGGCCGGAAAAGAGGGCAACCGCTGGGAGGAGGTTCCCATGCCACAGGGAGACCGATTGACGGCATTTAAATGGCCCGTGACTCCGGAAATCCTTTACTGGGGCCCTCGCTTTTTCCACGAGCGTTACGGTAAACCAATTTACATCACTGAAAACGGTATGTCAGCCCATGATTGGGTGGATTTAGATGGTGAAGTGCGTGATTTTCAGCGCATTGATTTTGTTCGCCGTTACCTCAGGCAATACCGAAGAGCTGCCGATGAAGGTATTCCCGTCGAGGGATATTTTTTATGGTCGCTGATGGATAATTTTGAATGGGCAGAGGGCTATCGCGAGCGTTTTGGTATCATCCATGTGGATTATGAAACACAGGAGCGACGCTTGAAGGAGTCTGCCAAATGGTATGCTAAGGTCATCGCTTCCAACGGTCGCGATTTGTAGGGCGCTTAGTGCCAGCGCTTAAGGTAGGCAAATCCGGATCCAGTCGAGGTTTACGCCCTCATCTGGGGTGGCTACAAATTTAAGGTCTGCTTCCTCTCCGGCCTCGAAGAGGACATTGACGGTCAGGGTGGACCACGAGTCATTGCCGCCGGTAGCAGGAAAAAGTTGGGAGTCAATCGTCTGCACGGTTCCCAAGGTGTCATTGCGCGAAACGAGACGCATCAGGCGATCACTCGCACTGGCGTAGTGAATCTTGACGGCGTAGGTGTCGTCCTTGGGGATATAGATACTCTCGGCGCGTGCCCATACTGCGGATCCAGTGCTGGCAGGGAAGGAGGCGTAGCCCGTGCCTTTGTAACCCGGTTCGTCATTGGCGATGCTCACGCCCCCGCCGGTTGTGCCATCTTCAAACTCATAATGCCCAACCAGTGCTTCCAATGGCCCGGCATCAAAACTGCGTTGTTCGGGATTCACAATTTGTTCGCTATAGACCCAGGGACCCATGCCTTTGGAGCTGTTCTGGTTTTGATACATATTCCAGTGCGCCCATGAGAAGCCGCGTTTTTCAGCCTGCATACGAATCCAACTCAACCATTTTTTGCGGTCGGTGCTGAAACTATCGGCTTCGTTATCGACCCCAAATTCGCCCAAATACAGGGGCAATGGTTCGGTGTGATTGCGGTTGGCCCAGTTGTTGTTCGCGGTCACAACGGCATCAAAATCTGTCGCTACTTGTGCGAATTCAGTGTCACTTCCCCAGTAGGGTGAGTAACTGGGGGTTGTATTAGTCATTTTTGTGAAACTGAAAGGATCATAATAGTGGAAAGTGCCGATCAAGTAGAGGTCATCGGAGGGAATTTCATCGTTATTAAAGGCGTCAATGAGCGCCTGGCGGGTAGAGAAACCATCACCGGGCACAATCACGATACGACTTTCATTGCCTGCGCTGGCCCGAATGGCGGACAGTGCCGTGCTGATGATGCGGGCTACATCATGGCCATTGTGCGGTTCGTTAAAGACTTCAAAAACCACCCGATCCAAGTCATAGTTTGCAAATCGGTTGGCGACCTGCTCCCAAATTTTACCTAGTTTGTCATAATCTGCTTCGATGCCTGAAAATTTGAAAGTGAGGTTTGAGGTATTGGCCCAATTGTGCACCGGATCGACGACTGCGATGAGGCCTTCCTGTAGACACCAGTCGACCATGTTTTGCAGTTCGTCCAAGTCACTTTGCGGGAGGGTGTAATCGGGTGACGCGCCGGCAACTTCATCCATTTTATAACCAATACGGCAATGATTGAAGCCGCTGGTATTTAACAAAGCATAGTCTGCGGGCGCACCCTGACTATTCATTGCTTTCGATGCCATAAAGTTATTGCCGCGGTATAGACGGGTACTCATACGATGGGCAGCTGAACGCAATACCTCGCCGGTGCCGTCAATGATGCGGATGTTATCGAAATACAAACTATTGTTGTTATTTCCCAAAAGGAAGGTGAGTCGACCATTGGAAGTGCTGGACCCTGTCATCTCAAAGGTCATGCGATACGTTTGCATCGAACTGACGTTTGAAATAGTAACGTTTCCAGCGAGGAAGTTGGGTGCGTTGCCTCCATCGCGCAGGGTTACCCGGATGTCACGTGAGGCAGTTGCCCGGGCATCAAAGAGAAGGGTATAGCTTTGGTTTTGAACCAGGGGAATATTGAATTGGCGGAGGAAAATATGGCTCGTGCTCGTGCCCCCATTGGTAATCTCAACAAAAAGCTCATCATTACTGGTATCAAAAGTTGCATCCGCACTCGTGGTATTGACCGAGGTTATCCAGTCGTTTAGGCCGCTGGCGAAGTCGGAGTTTGCATTGAGTGCGACCACGGTCGGTTCGGCTTCAGTGTAGGCTTCGACTTTGAAGAAACGTTTGCTGTGGGTGCCTTTGTCTATCCACCAAGTATTGTTGGGCGGGGTTGCCTGCATGCTCTCGGTCTGCGTGGTGAAGCCTGAATCCAGCGCGGTGCTTTGATAAATGCGATACGCCTTTCCAGTTTGGCTTTGCCACTCCAATTGTATTTGGCCAGATGCATTGGGGCGCTCGTCGATTTGTACGGTTCCGGCATCCGTTGCGCTCGCGTGACAGGTCAGTAGCAGAAACAAGCTCGAAACCCAACAGATTTGTATATACTTACTGGAAGGCTGAATCATTGGTATGGTATGGGGGGTGGATTTACTCGATGCGGAGCTTAGACAGACATAAACCTTTGCTTGAGGTGCCATTGAAACAATTACTTCTAGGACTGAAGAAGTCAGCAAAAGGACTGAATATGTGCAGTACTTTTAAATTAAAGTGCTTTAAAGTGCGTTTTTGCACTTATTTGAAATAAAAACTTCAGCTGCAACTTTGTTTGTAAACCGTAATAAAAACCTAACAATATTACATAAATTTTTATTTCTACCCATTGCTAATATGAAACATTATCTACTTATATTACTCAGCTTTGCAGTTTCTCTGCATGCGCAGACGGTCGCCCAGTCTTGGGAATTCACTGAAGACGGAACGGGCGCCGCAAGCCTACTTTCTGAATCCGGTACCAATACCACTTTCTATGGTTCGGACGCAGCTACCAGCGATGGTGGTCTTACAATCGGACGAGCGAGCGGTAGCTCTGGGGACGTATCCATTGGAGGTAGCTTCAGTGAAGCGGACACCGCAACGCTGACCTTATCGGTCACACTTGTCGGTATGGATGTTGCGGTTGGTGGCACCACTGACAAATTTAACATCAACTTGCGCAATGATGCATCGAACACGAAATATGCCAATCTTTCGCTGACCGAACACACCGCGGGTCTTCGTGTTGTTACCCAAGCAGGAGTTGCCGGGGTTGCAGTGGCTTCAAACACAACCGGTCCAATCACCTATGGTCTTACACTTGATTTCCAGAACGATAGCTACACCACTTGGATCGGAACGCCGGAATCCGACAACTCTACTTGGTCCAATCGTTTTAATGCCTACACGGGTGCATGGGATCTCGGCACCAATACAATTGATGCTTTGCAATGGAATATCTCAGATTATACCAACAACAATTTTGTAATTCTCGATCAGGTGCAAATTTCCTCGGTGGCCGTGCCCGAACCTCAGGCTTATGGTTTGATTGCGGGTGCGCTTATTCTGGGAGCAGCTGTATGGCAGCGACGTAAGTCCTAGTCCACCTACAGATCTTTTTTCAAACCCTCGCATGCGCGAGGGTTTTTTGTTTCCAGATTCGCGTTATCATTAACAAAATAGAATATTTCATTTAAGATAAATGAGGGGGTTCAACTCTTGCCCAAGTTATCCTGGAGAAAGATACCGCCAGCACTGCGCGCATTCGTTTTTCAACCCGACTCAATGATGGTAACCAATTTTACCGTAATCACGATGGGCTGGATTTAACCAATACCGCTGCGCAAAGTTTTGCGGTGGACTTCCTGCTCGGCGGCGAAGTGAATTACCTTGTCGATGATCAGGTTGTGAATACCTCCACTGCGGATTTTGGTGGTGTTACTGACTATACCGAAACTTTGGTGGTTAAGGACTTTACGGGTGAGAGCGGAACCGTGGTCGAGGTGGATTCATTCGGTTTCAGCGCGATACCCGAGCCGAGTACTTATGCCTTATGGCTTGGTTGTTCCCTTCTTCTTGTGCTTGTCGCGGCGCATAAATTCTAGGGGCCTCAAGATACACTCTCGGGGTGGGGTAAGAGATAGAAGGTGGGTTTGCTGTGCCGACTCAATTCAAGCTAATTGGCAGTGCCTTGAGTGCGTACCCGCATTAAAAATTTTCTTAATTTGAATGCATCAATCCCTTGCTGTTCGCGTTCGATAAATCAACCATTGAGGACTTAGGCTATTAGAAACTTTTAGAAAAAGACATTATACCTACACGAATGAATTACGGTTATTTTGATGACGCAAATTACGAATATGTAATTACCAATCCTTGCACGCCTGCCAAATGGATCAACTATGTTGGGACGCTCGCTTTCGGGGGCTTGGTTGACCACACGGGAGGGGCATTGATCTGTGCACAGGATCCGGCATTGAATCGTATCCTGAAATACATTCCTCAACTACCGGATTCCGATTTCAAAGGCGAGACGCTCTACCTTCGCATCCGCAAGGCAGATGGAAGCTACAAGCTTTTTTCACCTTTCTTTGTTCCAACTTTGGACACGCTGGATTCCTATGAATGCCGAGTGGGCCTGTCTTACCAAAAGATCACTTCGGTCTACGAAGGCATCGAGACGGAAGTGACAATTTTTGTACCGCCGGGTGAAAAAGCAGTGGTGCGGGATATCCGAATAAGCAACAAGAGTGGAGCAAAGCTTGATATCGATTTAATCCCGGTCGTGGAGTTCAGTCATTTTGATGCGCTCAAGCAGATTGTGAATGCAGATTGGGTCCCGCAAACGATGCAGGTGGATGCGGTGCGCGAACATAATGGCACGGTGGTGCTCAAGCAATCTGCTTTTATGAAGCGTGAGTTCGAACGCAACTTCTTCACTTCGAATCATCCGGTGGATTCTTTCCAGACGGATCGTAATTTATTTCTTGGAAGTAATGGCTATGGCACGTGGAAGGCTCCGCTGGAATTAAAAAACGAGCACCTTTCCAATTATGAGGCCCAGCGCGGCAATGTGATTGCAGCGCTCCTGCATAAACTGGACTCTCTGGCGCCGGGTGAGCAACATCGCGTGATTACGGTATTGGGTCAGGATGAGGATGCAGCCATCACTGATAAACTGGCGTACTTAAGGGATGAGAGTTTTGTGGATGCTGCCTTTGCTAAACAAAGAAAGTATTGGGAAGACTATCTTTCTCAACTGCAGTGCAAAACACCGAATGCAGCCTTTGATTCCATGGTAAATGTGCACAACCCCCGCCAGTGCCAGACAACGATGAATTGGTCGCGCAGTCTCTCGCTCTATCAATTGGGCTTTGGTGCGCGTGGGATTGGTTTTCGTGATTCAACACAGGATGCCATGGGCGTACTTGCAAGCGCCCCAGCGGATGCGAAAGCTTTGCTTCGCAAACTGATGAGTGTCCAGAAGCCCGACGGTTCAGCGATGCATCAATTTTTTCCGCTCACGATGGAAGCCAACGAGGGCGATTCCCGCGAAGAAGGCAACAAGCGCACTTACGGGGATGACCATCTCTGGGGAGTCCTTTCGGTTTGTGCTTATTTAAAGGAAACCGGTGATTATGAATTTCTCGACGAGGTGATTCCTTACTACGACAAGGATCTCGCCCTTGAGGCACGTGAAAGTGGGCCTGTCTTGGATCATTTACGTCGCGCGGTCGCGTACACCAAGGCGAACGTAGGTCAGCATGGGTTACCCCTGCTGGGTTTTGCGGATTGGAACGATACCATGAATTTGCCGGGCGAAGCGGAGAGCCTTTTTAACGCAAATCTTTACGGTGTCGCTCTCAGTGAGCTCGTCGCTTTAATGCAGCATTTGGGCCAGAATGAGGCAGCTGTGGCATTAAAGGATGATTGGGAGTCAATGCGCGCGCGCGTTAATGCAGTCGCATGGGATGGTGAGTGGTATGTGCGTTACTTCAAGGAGAACGGTGAACCCATTGGCTCGAAGACAAACGAGGAGGGTAAGCTATTCACCAATGGTCAATCCTGGCCTGTTATTTCGGGTTTCGCGAGCGAAGAGCGGGCACAGCTCGCTCTAAATTCCGTCTATGAGCACTTGAATACTGCGAACGGTATCAAGCTGAGTACGCCTGGTTACACACGATTCGACCCTCAAAAGGGGGGCGTCAGCACCTACCCTCCCGGCGCGAAGGAAAATGGCGGCATTTTCCTGCATTCCAATCCCTGGATCATTATGGCGGAAACCATGATGGGTAATGGCGACCGCGCTTTCCAATATTATAATCAAATCAATCCCGCCGCGAAGAATGAGGCGATCGATACCTACGAGATTGAGCCTTATTGTTATGCGCAGAATATCCTGGGTGATGAGCATCCACAGTTTGGTTTAGGCCGCAATAGTTGGCTTTCCGGCACGGCTTCATGGACTTATCAGGCTGCTTCGCAATACATTTTAGGCGTGCGGCCAACGCATGCAGGCTTGGTGATAGATCCTTGTATTCCCAAGGAATGGGATGGATTTACGGTGGTACGAAAATTCCGAGGAGTAAGCTATGAAATTATGGTTCAAAATCCCGATCACATTTCCAAAGGAGTCGTTGAACTGAAGATGGATGGTGCGCTACTGGAGGGAAATTGCCTACCGTTCGCGCCCGCTGGAGAAACTGTCTCAGTGAGTGTCATCATGGGTTCAAACGTTCCTGCTTCCGCATAATTTGCTTTTCCAGAAATATTAACCTCAGCCTAAAGTACCTCTATGAAAGTTAAAGTATTCTCATTCCTTTGCGTGACCTCATGCATGTATTGTTCACTGTTTGGCGAAATACTGGAAGTATGGGATTTTGAATACCCTGATCAGACACCACTGACCCAAGTAAAAAGCAATCTAGGTACAGGTTTTCTGCCGGGCGGAAGTCCGATTATGACTATCAGAAACAATGAGTTGGAGTTCTCTTATGACGGTAGCACCCAACATACTTTTCGGCAGACTGCTTTTAGCGGTGAGCCTTCGTCAACAGGGATCAGTGAAATTAGCTGGGTCTTTACCAAGGTAGACTTCAGTAGGACTGCAGCCGCCTCAGGGAGTGCCAATGTTGGTTTGGAAGTGCGTGATTTCAAAGGGACACGGCAGAATAATAAAGACGATCTCGTTCTTGCGGGACTTCGATTGCGCTACGATAAAGGCAAGCTGCTTATTCAATACAAAGCGCACGACGCGAGTAATTTTGAAGTCATTGATACTACCCCAGGGGCAAAATTTGAAGCACCCGTGAAGGTGCGTATTCGTCTTGATCTGGACAACCCAACTACTGCCGGTGCTTTAAAGATTTTCTTAAAGAAGGGAACGGAGGAAGCATTCTGTGCACTGGCAAACGGCACACTCCCAGAATCAGCGGTGATCAGCGGATTTCGCACTGCCCAGCAGACGATCAATGGGAAAAATAGTTGGCAGGTCGGCGATGTCGTCTGCGTGGATGACTTTACTCGCTCGGCAGATTGAGATCCGGGCTTGTCTTTAATCTTAGAACAGCGGCGCGAGGGCAGCGTGGGCGTCGCGGATGGCCGCCTCGGTCTCGTCCCAGCCGATGCAGCCGTCGGTTATGGAAACGCCGTATTGCAGGGCTTCTTTTGGCTGGGGGAAGGATTGGTTGCCAGGCTGGAGGTTGCTCTCGATCATGGCGCCGATGACGGATTTATCACTGAGGCTTTGGCGAACGACTTCTTCAAGGATGGTGGGTTGGCGTCCGGGTTCCTTGGCGCTGTTGGCGTGGTTGCAGTCGATCATGATGGCGGGTTTGAGTCCGGCATCGTAGAGGGTTTCGCGGGCTTTGGCGACGTGCTCGGCGCTGTAGTTGGGGCCACCGGAACCGCCGCGCAGGACGATGTGGCAATTGGGGTTGCCCTTGGTGGTGATGGCGTTGGCCTGTCCGGCGTTGTCGATGCCGAGAAAAGTCTGTTCCTGGCTGGCGGCTTTAATGGCGTTGATGGCGACGGTGAGGCCGCCGTTGGTGCCGTTTTTGAAGCCGAGGGGCATGGAGAGTCCGGAGGCCATTTGGCGGTGGGTCTGGCTTTCGGTAGTGCGCGCGCCGATGGCGGACCAGCTGATGAGGTCGGCGATGTATTGCGGTGTAATGGGGTCGAGGAGTTCGGTGGCGGTGGGCACGCCGAGGGCGATGACTTCGCGGAGGAAGCGGCGGGCTTGGCGCAGACCTTCGGGAATGTCGCTGGTGCCGTCGAGCTTGGGATCCATGATGAGCCCCTTCCAGCCGACGGTGGTGCGGGGTTTTTCAAAATAAACGCGCATGACGACGAGGAGGCGGTCGCTTACCTCCGGGGCAAGGGCGGCGATTTTGCGGGCGTATTCGCGTCCGGCCTCGAGGTCGTGAATGGAGCAGGGACCCACCACTAGCAGAAGGCGGGGGTCATCACCAAAGATGATCTTATGAATGGCCTCGCGGCTTTCGGCGACGAAGCGTTCGTCGGCTTCAGAGCGTTCGATCTCGTTGCAGAGCGCGGTGGGAGTCGGCAAGAGGATTTTGGAGGTAATATTGATGTCGGTGACTTTTTTCACAGGAGGTGAGGATTAGTGGAGGGAAGAGCTGGTAACAAGTCTCAATTCGTGAGAGTTTGTAAGTTGGGGTTGAAAAATTCTTCTAGAATAGCGATTTTAGTAATATATGAAAACAAGCGTAAAATTTCACAAGACGGAACCGACGGCTCATTTGCGTCTGAGCGGTGAGGATGCGGCGGTTTTTTTGAACAGTCAGTTCAGCGCGGATTTGCGGGAACCAAAGCCGGGCTTGTGCGTTTATGGTCTATGGTTGGATGCGAAGGGAAAAGTGCTGGGTGATAGCTGGGTGCTGTGCCGGGATGTGGACTTGCTTGAAATCGTGAGTGTTGGGACGGAAGGAGCGTCCCTGCAGGCAAAGCTTGAGCGGCACATAATCGCGGACGATGTGGAGATTGAGCGTATTGAAGGGGCAAGTTTGGTATTGTTGCAGGGCGAGGGTGCGGAAATTAGCCTGGAGGGTCTTTTAGATACTGTTCCGGACCGAGGGCGCTTTATCGAAGGGGAGGGCGTTGTTTGTTTTCCCGGGCGTCGTGCGCAGGGTACGCATTACGATATGGTTTATACCGATGCGACTGCGGCGGATGCGGCGATTGAGCAACTTGAGTCAGCGGGAGCAGAACCAGTGGATGCTGCGGCAATTGAGCTGGCGCGCATTGCGGCGGGTTATCCGGCGGTGCCGCAGGAACTGGGCGCCAGTGACTTGCCCGGGGAGGCGGGACTGGTGGGTGAGGCAGTTTGCACGACCAAGGGTTGTTTCCTTGGGCAGGAATCGATTTTACGACTGCACAATCTCGGTCGTGCGCGGCGGGGATTGTACGCGGTCTCTGGAGCGGGGGCAGTTCCGCCGGTTCCGTCCTCTGTGGTGGTCGCGGGCGAGGAACGCGCGGCCGGTGAATTGCGAAGTGCCTTTGCGACGGCTTCGGGCTGGACGGGGGTAGCGATGTTGAAGTTGGATCGTATAGAGACGGGCTTACAATGTGAGGGGCAGTCAATCACCTTGGCGCATCAGATGGGGGTGACGCATTGAGTGAATCGGCAGAAGCGGAACTGGAAACTGTGGCGCGTCTATTTACAGGGATGGGCGCGGAGCAATCGCAGGCTGAGGTCATGGCGCGGCAATTGTTAAAGCGGGCGGGCCAGTTATCTGCGGAGCGTGGCATTTCAAAAGTGGCGGCGGTGGAACAACTTTTGAAGCAAATCGTGGATGCGCGCGAGGGGCGCGCACCAAGCACTGATGGTGGAGTCAAGTGCAAAGACAGCTCGAAAAGGCTGAAAAAATAGCGGGTTAGAGGGCAATTTATCTGTTGACGGAGCATTTTTGCTGGGCACTTTTATGTGTGGCAGAAGCCAAATTAATAACCTCAACACCATATATCGTTTATGAATAAAGCAGATCTCGTAGCCGAAGTACAAAAATCACTTGGAGCAGATACCTCCAAAGCAGCCGCCGAGCGCGCACTTGATGCCGTTCTCGAAGGCGTTAAGTCTGGCGTTAAGAAAGGCGAAGCAGTCCAAATTATTGGATTCGGAACTTTCTCCGTTGCGCACCGTGCAGCTCGTCAGGGCGTTAACCCGCAAACCGGTGAGAAGATCCAAATCAAAGCCTCCAAGTCTGTTAAGTTCAAGGCTGGCGCTGGTTTGAAAGCGATTCTCTAAATTAAGCGCTCAGCGCAGCTTTCTCTTTCTGAGCCCGCCTTGTGCGGGCTCTTTGTTTTTTGAGGGGCGGGAGGGGAAATCGGGGATTAAAGTTGCCAGAACGGGCAAGGCTGTTTTTGTTGAGACGTTTTTTGAGAATAGAATTTTAGGACAAATTATAACGAGCATGGGAAAGAGTTTATTTCAAAAGGTATGGGATGCGCACGCGGTACGCAAGTTGGCGAATGGTCAAACGCAGCTGCTCATAGGGACGCACTTGATTCACGAGGTCACCAGCCCTCAGGCCTTTGGAATGTTGCGGGATCGCAACCTGAAGGTTCGCTTCCCGAAACGGACCTTTGCAACGGTGGATCACATTGTGCCGACGAATGAAGCTCTGGAGCCTTACAGCGACCCCTTGGCTCAGGGGATGATCGAGGAATTGCGCAAGAATTGTGCGGATAACGACATCACCTTTTTTGATACCCATACCGGCAAGCAGGGTGTGGTTCACATTGTCGGTCCTGAGCAGGGCATTACCCAACCGGGTACAACGATTGCCTGTGGCGATTCACACACTGCCACGCACGGTGCTTTTGGGGCGATTGCCTTTGGTATTGGAACCAGTCAGGTGCGCGATGTCCTGGCGACCCAGACCATTGCGCTGGGTGAACTGAAGGTTCGCCGCATCAATGTTGACGGAGCCTTGCGCCCCGGAGTTTTTGCAAAGGATGTAATTCTGCACATCATCCGTCTGCTCGGCACACAGGGCGGAACGGGGTTCGCCTATGAATATGGCGGTTCTACCTTTGACGCGATGAGCATGGAAGAGCGCATGACGGTCTGCAATATGTCGATTGAAGGCGGCGCGCGGGTCGGCTACGTGAATCCCGATGCGACGACCTTTGAGTATTTAAAAGGACGCCCGTATTCGCCACAGGGTGAGGCATGGGAACAGGCGGTTGCAGAGTGGACGGCGTTTGCCTCGGATGCGGATTGCTCGTTTGACGATGTGGTGAACATCGACGCCTCCGAGATTCAACCAACGGTGACCTGGGGTATTACGCCGGGGCAGGGGGTTGGCATCGAGGAATCGATTCCCACGATTGAAGGTGGTGCAACCGATTCCGAGCGCGAGTCGATTCGGGAAGCGCTGGAATACAT
>CBFHXZ010000006.1:0-6785 GCA_965659965.1 Coraliomargaritaceae bacterium | reverse complement strand
CATGGAATTTGAGGGCGGGACTCCGGTTAGGGGTAAGCGTATTGACGTGGCCTTTATCGGATCCTGCACGAACGGACGCCTGAGCGATTTGCAGGAGGTGGCGAAACATCTGGAGGGGCACAAGGTCGCTGAGGGTGTGCAGGGAATCGTGGTTCCCGGTTCGCAGGTTGTGGCGCAGATTGCGGAGCAACTGGGTCTGGATAAGGTTTTCAAGGAGGCGGGATTTGAATGGCGCGGCGCGGGTTGTTCCATGTGTCTGGCGATGAATCCCGACAAACTGGTGGGCAATCAATTGTGTGCCAGTTCCTCGAACCGCAATTTCAAGGGCCGTCAGGGTTCGCCGACCGGGCGCACCATGTTGATGAGTCCGCTCATGGTGGCTGCGGCAGCCGTGCGCGGTGAAGTCACCGATGCTCGCGAAGTCTTTGAGGTTAAGGTAGCCTAAACATTTTAATACGGAGGAAATTTTCAATGCCAAGTGAACCCATTACCAGTGTAACTTCCCGTGCGGTCTACGTGCCGGGTGATGATATCGATACCGACCGGATCATTCCGGCGCGCTTCATGAAGTGCATCACCTTTGACGGGTTGGGCGAATACCTCTTTCACGATGTGCGGAAGGATGAATCCGGTGCCGAGAAAGCGCATAATTTAAACGACCCGCGTTTTGCGGGAGCGGGCATTATTTTGAGCGGCAACAACTTCGGTTGTGGCAGTTCACGGGAGCACGCTCCTCAGGCGATTCAACGTGCCGGTTTCAATGCCGTGATCGCGGGGAGTTTTGCGGAAATCTTTTTTGGAAACTCAACGAACCTCGGGATTGTTTGCGTGACTGCAGGCGATGCCGAGCGCGAGACCCTCGCGGCGGCAATCGAAGCCGACCCCGGACTGGAACTAACGATTGATGTCGCGGCGGGCGAGATCCGTTACGGTGAAAGCAATATACCATGCGAAATCAAGGCGAATGCCCGTGAGAGTTTAATGAGCGGCAACTACGATCCCCTTGATGAACTGCTGGAGGGAGCGGGTTCGGTGGATTCCGTTGCGGGCGCATTGCCCTATATGCAGCGCTGATCGGAACAATTTCTATTTTACATCACTCCAACACAGCGAGCGGGTTTTTGCTTTGTTGGCGTTAAGCAGCACTTTTTATTATGGATCTTCTAATCAATGCCGGAGTTTTCCTTTACCCGCTTGCCTTGTGTTCGGTGGTGGCGGTTGCCATCTCGATTGAACGCTTGCTGTCCTTGCGGAAATCGCGGGTCATGCCACGCCATTTGGTAGAGGCTTTTCTGACGCATGATTTGGAAAACCTGAAGGGGGACCGGCACTCAGTGGCGGGTCGCATCATCGCCTTCCAGAAAGAACGCAAGCCCGACGCGGAAGCACTCAATGCCTTTGCGCGTTTGGAGGTAAGTCGCATGGAGCGCGGCATCTTTCTATTGGAGGTCGTGATTGGTGTGGCGCCGCTCTTGGGCTTGCTAGGTACGGTCACCGGTCTTACGCAGGTCTTTAGTGGGTTTTCAGCCGACACCGGACTGCCGGAACCGGCGGCCTTTATCAGAGGCATCGCCCTTGCGTTGAACACCACCATTCTCGGCCTCGCTATTGCGATTCCCGCGCTGGTGGCGCACGCCTACCTTTTACGCCGGGTTGAATCCCTTGCCGCTCGCATCGAGATGGCGGTACAAGCCCTGATTGAGTCCAAGCCACGCGGATAAATTTTGCCCTCCTTGTCATGAGCTTGCTTCAACGCCGTCGTCAACGCCCTGCAATCAATATTGTGCCACTGGTGGACGTGCTCACGGTCCTTCTTTTCTTCTTTTTGGTAACGATGCAGTTCCGGCAGGTGACCGCGCTCAATATAACTGCGCCCGAGATTGAGACCGCCGGTGATAACAGAATTGATGAACAGGTCGTTCTGGCAGTGGATGCGGAGGGAGCTTTCTTTTTGAATGATCAACGCCTTGAGGCGGAGGCACTCGAAGCCGCCCTGCGGGTAGCGGGCGAGGTCACGCCTGAAATCCCCGTGCTCTTGATGGCGGACGAGGATGCCCCCTTGAAATATGTGACGGAGGTGATGGATCTTTGCCGGAAAAACCGTTTGAATAAAATCCGTCTGCAATCGCGTTAGTCGGCAATCCAATAGAGCCCCAAGCTAATCCAAAGCGGGATGGTCAGGAAGCTCAGGCAAGTGGTGACCAGTGCCAGTTTGAGGGCAATAACCGGCGCGCCGCCGTAATGACGTACCAACACGATGGGAAAGACCGCGCAGGGCATGGCAGCTTGTACGATTAAAACGCGCTGAAGTTCCGTGGAGGCGGGCAGAAAAAGCGCAAGGGCAATGAAAGCGAGGGGGAGGATTACGACGCGCAGACTCAATCCCCCAGCGAGAAAGCCACGGTGCTCATTGAAGCGGATACCTTTGAAGAGGTCGGCAAAAGTCACGCCAATGAGAATGAGGGCGATGGGAATAGCGCAAGCCCCAAGCATATCAAAGGCGCCAAAGCAGAATTCCGGAAGGTAGGCACTCCAACCGAGGGCATTGACCGGCACGGCAATGAGAATTGCGATGACCGGGCCGCTCAAAACCCGTTGCCAAAGTGGTTTGGAATCATGCGCGGAAAGAATAAAACCAACTCCCAGCACCCACATTGCGATTTCTACCCCGAGGTTATAAACGATGAGCACGCCACTGGTTTCGCGTCCGAAGAGCGCCGCCATGATGGGGATGGGCAAGTAGCCGTAGTTGTACATGCCCGTGGAAAGCGAGAAGGTCCGGCGTTCGCGGGAATCACCCCATTGGAAACGACGGGCGAGAAAGAGGGCGAGACCCATGCCGACCGCCACGGTGGAAAATCCCAGCAGGGGCGGCAGGAGGAGGTTCTCTGCTTGACGGAGGGTTGGGTTTTCAAGGATGAGGGAAAAGAAAAGGGCGGGAAATAGGAGGTTGAGCATGAAAGCCATCAGGCTCGAATCCGCAGATTTTCGAATCCAGCCAAGCCGACGGGCGAGGAAGCCGAGGGCAATCGTAAGGAAGATCGGCAGGATAGCGGTGAAGATGAGTACGGTCATTTCCATAAAGCAAAGCGGAAGACTGGTTACTTAAGGGAGGGAGCACAAGCGGGATTCTAAAAAGGGATTGGCGGCATTGCCTTTTTTCTCTGCCGGATTATATAAAATAGGATGTCAAAGGATTGGGAACAGGCGTACGAGATGGGCAACACCCCTTGGGACAAGGGTTCGGCTTCGCCGCCGTTGGTGGAATATTTAGAGCGCCATCGCATTAAGGGACGGGTTTTGGTTCCCGGGTGCGGTACGGGTCACGATGCCGCGGTTTTGGCAGAGTCCGGCGCGGATGTGACGGGCATGGATATCGCGCCCCTGGCACTCAAAATGGCACGGAAGCAACGACCTCACGCAAAGGTGTGTTGGCTAGAGGGGGATTTTCTGGACAGGGGTCTCATGGAGGCTGGTTATTATGACTGGGTGGTGGAACATACCTGCCTGTGTGCAATCGATCCCGACCAGCGGGAGGCGTATGTGAAAAGTTTACGGCATGCGCTGAAGCCCGGCGGGTATTACTGGGCGGTCTTTTTCCGCTTGGTCAGTAATTACGACGGCAACAGTCCGCCCCATCCAATTGTGTCGGATGAAATCGACCGTCTTTTCGCGGATGGGTTTGAACGATTGGATTCGTATATCCCGCAAAGGACTTATGTGTGCCGTCCGGCAGGTCGGGAACTGGTACGGGTCTACCGCAAGGCTTGAGCGGGGCGACCTAGAAAAACTGCATCTGATCATCGCCTTGCGGCGTTGTGGGGCGTATCAGGCTGGAATCGTGGTGTTGGGAGCCGTTGACGCGGCTGCTCACGCCATGCGCTTCAAGATTGGTTTGAAGGCTGAAATTTTCCGCTTCGTCTTTACCGAGTTTATTGTCGAGCCAAGCTGGATGCGCGGCAGGCGGGATACAAACCGGCATGCGGTGGTGAATCGCCTCGATGGATTTTTGGGCGGCGGTGGTGAGGATCACGCAATAGGCGGCATACTCTGCGCGATTGGAAGGGAACCAGAGGCCGCCGAAAAAGAGGAGGGAACCGTCGGCGGGTGCGATGTAGTGGGCTTGTTTTCGGACGCCGTCATTGAGCCACTCGTAGAATCCGTTTGCGGGAATGAGGCAACGTTGGGCCTCCCAGCTCTCCCGGAAGCGGGGGGTGCTGTCGGCGGTTTCGATGCGGGCGTTGACATGAAAATTCTGGGGGGTTCGCAGACCCCAATGCATGGGAGTGAGGCTTTCCGCGCGCAGGGCGAGGACTTCCCGGCCCGGTGAAATATTGTAATCCGGTTCGTATTCGAAGGCCTCGGGGATTTCAGCTGCGATGGCTTCAGCAAGTTTGGCTTTGCTGATGTGAAGGGTGAAGCGGCCACACATGGTGATTTTAATATGAGAGGGGAAGGTTCAGCGGACGCCGGACCAGATGCGAAGGGATTTAAGGAAAAAGAGCTCGAGGGCTGCGGCTTGATTGAAATTGATTTCGAGGAGGCCGGCGCAGTGTTCGAGGGTTGCGATGACCCGGTGGAGGGCGTTGGCGGGAAGGCGACCGGGGTTGAGGCTTTCAATCTCGCGGACGTAGTCGAGCGTGAGGCGCTCGATTTCGGCGAGGAGCTGGGTGCGGAAACCGCGACTGATGCCGGCTTCGAGGGCCTCTTTTTCGCTGCTGCTGATATTTTCGGGGAGGGTGTCTTTTTGTTGTTTCCAGGCTGCTTGGGTCAGCTCCTGAAGGAGTTGTTGGTAACGGGCATTCAAACCCGAAGCACCCAGAATCATGTGCGGTACTGATTTTTTGGTAGGGCCTTTTAATATGAGGGATAACCATTCGCGGTAGGACTGGGTCCAGTTCTGCCATTGCGGGTTTTGGATGGCGCCTTCAAGGTTAGGGACGCGGAAGTTCAGGCAACGACTACGAATGGTATCGAGGAGATCATAGGGTCGGGTGGTCAGCAGGAAAAGGGTGGTTCCGGCGGGTGGTTCCTCAAGGGTTTTGAGAAAGGCATTGGCAGATTGGCGGTTCATGCGGTCGGCCTCAAAAATAATACCGACTTTGCGACCTCCCTGATTGGCGGATTTTTGAATATCAATCACGAGGCGGCGCATGGAATTTTGCGGCCATTCGCCCTGCGTGCGCTCACTTTCGGAACCGATCTTGATCATGCGGGCCTTCCCGCTTGGACGGAGGGTAAAACAGTCGGGATGCAGGAGGGGATCTTTTTCGGTATTGAGGAGTTCTGCGGCGATGGCGCGTGTGATGGGTTCGATGGCCTCGAGATTGCTACTGTGGAGGAGGATGCCGTGTCCAAGCCGTTCCTGTTGGATGGAACGGTCGAGTACCTGTACGGCCCGGCATTCGCGGAGGGCTTCAGGTAAGGATTCGCTCAAGGGCATCACAAATTTGTTGGCTGATGGTTTCGGGGTCGAGGCTGGCGTCAAAGACGTGGATACGGTTGGGTTCGCCAGCGGCAAGGTCAAGGTAACCCTGGCGGACGGCGCGGAAAAATTCCAGGGGTTCGCGTTCCATGCGGTCGAGTGCGCCCTTGCTGCGCGCCTGCACGCGTTCGAGTCCGGTCTCAGGGTCGAGGTCGAGCAGGAGGGTGTAATGAGGACGCACCGTTCCCGTGGCAAATTGATTGATGGCGCCAACCTCTGCCGGGTCGAGGGCGCGGGCAACTCCCTGATAAACGGTTGTGGAATCGAGGTAGCGGTCACAAAGGACGATTTTCCCGGCATCGAGCGCGGGTTGAATGACCTCGCGGGCGAGTTGGGCACGGCTGGCGGCAAAGAGCAGGAGCTCTGCCTGAGGGCACATGGCTTGCCCCTCGGAGTCGTGCTGGATGAGGTTTCGGAGGGCTTCGCCGAGTGGGGTGCCGCCGGGTTCACGGGTTAGGAGGACTTCCCGACCACGGGCCTCGAGGTTTTTCGCGAGGGCTTTGATTTGGGTGGATTTCCCGCAACCTTCGCCGCCTTCGAAACTGATGAAGTATCCTTTCACGGGTGGAGTGGTCTACCAGGACTGAATGAAGGTGTTGAGGTTTTCGAGTGTGGGGCTCACAGCATTGCGAACGTAGAAGCCGGAGGTGGCAACTGCAAGGGTAAGTGCCGCCTCGGGGGAAAGTCCCATCAGACAAGCGGTGAGGAAGCCGGCGTTGAAATGGTCGCCTGCTCCGGTGGTGATTTTGGGGTTATCGCAAAAGGGGCCCTCGGCGTAGTAGGCACCGTCGGCGTTGGCGCAGACGGCACATTCAACGGGGTGTACTACCACGGTGTTCAGCGCCAGCGCTTCGCGAATGCGGGTCGCCACCGTTTTGAGGTTTTCCTCAGATTTGGGGAGGGGTTCAAATCCGAGCAGGGCGTCCACTTGTTCTGCCTCACGGTAGTTGAGCCCGAGGACAACCTTTCCGAAGTCCTCGAAGCGGCTGAAAATTTTCAAGACGCGCAGGAGGTCCTCGCGGGAGCGTTTTTCGGGGTCGGCGAGGTCAAAGAAGAAGAGGCGGTTGGGATTGGTCTTGATGGCGGGAAGCACTTGATCGAGGAATCCCTCGAAGACCTCGGAGAGGTAGGGAATCATGGTCCAATTCACCATGCTGATAGAATCCTGCTCCGAGAAGAGTTGAATGAGGGAATCCAGTCCGATGGTTTCAAGGAGGTAGGGGAAGGTGATGGTCTCCAGGCTTCCGGTGGAACCAAACATAATTTTGCCGTCTTTGAACTCAGCGGCATGGGTGACCCC
>CBFHXZ010000005.1:0-38713 GCA_965659965.1 Coraliomargaritaceae bacterium | reverse complement strand
CAATCAACTTGGCGAGCTCAGCGATGTGTGCGGGATTCAGGGGACAATCCGCGATGGAAAGCGCGCACTCGCCATGCGCGGCACTGGCAGAAAGTTCCCGCACGAGGTCGTTGGCGATGTAGTTCGCGATTGCCTTGGGAGCATGGTGTACCGTCAGGGCTTCCTCAAAAAAGGCACTCAGCTCTGGGTCGGGACAAAGCACGGAGGTAATTGTGAAAGGCAAGTCGAGCGCCTCCTGAAAACGGCGTTGTTTGTCGAAGGGACGCTCCGGCAAATTCGCTTCCAGTTCCGCCACCCGGGCACGGTCCATACGCACGGGCATGAGGTCGGGATCGGGGAAATAGCGGTAGTCATGGGCTTCCTCTTTACTCCGCAGGGAGCTACTGCTTCCGGTCTCGGCGTTCCAGCGGCGGGTCTCCTGCGTGATGGATTCCCCCGCATCAAGCAAGTCGGTTTGCCGCGCGATCTCGTATTCAATCGCGGCGCGAACATTGGAAATGGAATTCAGGTTTTTCATCTCCGTCCGCGTACCAAGTGTTTCGCTGCCCGCGGGCTTGAGCGAAACATTCGCATCACAACGCAATTGACCCTTCTCCATATCGCAATCGGAAACACCGGCGTAGTGGATCAACTGAATGAGGGCATTCAGGAAAGCAACCGCCTCCTCGGATGAATGCATATCGGGCTCGGTGACGATTTCAGCGAGGGGCACGCCTGCCCGGTTGAAATCAATGACCGTATCAAAGGCTTCGTGACTGAGCTTGCCGGGGTCCTCCTCGAGGTGAATTCGGTTGAGCTTCACCTGGCGGTGTTCGCCCTGAACGTTGCGCGAGGACCCGGGCAATTCGATCTCGACCAAACCGCCGAGGCAAAGCGGTTCCTCGTTTTGCGTGAGTTGGTAATTCTTCGGCGAGTCGGGATAAAAATAGTTTTTGCGGTCCCATTTGCAGACCTCCGCGATTTCACAGTTGAGCATGAGCCCGAGCTTGGCGCAGGCCTCGATGGCTGCGTGATTGAGCACGGGCAGGGTTCCCGGCAATCCAAGCACCACGGGATTAGTCAGGGTGTTGGGTTCTGCTCCGTAAGTATAGGGCGCGGCGGTAAACATCTTGGTGCGCGTCTTGAGCTGCACGTGAATTTCCAAACCGATGACGACGTCGTATTCCATGATTTTCGCTTAGAGTTCAGGGGTAGCTTTATGGTAGGAATGCCCTTGTTCAAAAGCGTGGGCTATTGCAAAGAGGTCGGCTTCGCCAAAGGCTTTACCAATAACCTGCAAACCGATGGGCAGACCCTCGCTTGTTAAACCACTGGGAAGAGAGAGCGCCGGCAAGCCGGCAAGATTGACCGCAATGGTGTAGATGTCGCTCAAATACATGGCCAGGGGATCGTCACTGCGTTCCCCGCGTTTGAAGGCGGGCGTGGGCGAAGTCGGAGAAAGAATCGCGTCCACCTTTTCAAAGGCAGTTTCAAAATCGCGCCGGATAAGGGTGCGGACTTTTTGCGCACGAAGGTAGTAGGCGTCATAGTAACCGGAACTCAGGACGTAGGTGCCGAGGATGATACGGCGCTTGACCTCATCGCCGAAACCCTCCCCCCGGCTCTTGGTAAAGAGGCTGATGGCGTCATCGGCACCGGCACTGCGGTATCCGTAGCGCACGCCATCAAAGCGCGCGAGATTTGAAGAGGCCTCGGCGGTTGCAATGATATAGTAAACCGGCACCGAGAGGTGCGCATGCGGGAGGGAGATATCGACAATCTCCGAACCTTGCTGGCGATACCAATCGATCGCGGTCTCGATATTCGCTTTGACTTCGGGATCAATACCTTCAGCGAGAAATTCACGGGGCACGCCAAGCTTCCACGGACCTTTGCGGGTTTTGAGCTCAGCGCGGAAGTCGGGCACTTCAGGCATGGCAATGGAAGTCGAGTCGAGGGGATCCTTGCCCAGCATGGACTGAAGCAAAATGGCGGCATCCTCGACGGTGCGCGACATGGGACCGGCCTGATCGAGGGAAGAGGCAAAAGCGACGAGACCGAAGCGGGAAACCAGCCCGTAGGTGGGCTTCATGCCGACCACCCCACACAGGGCAGCCGGTTGACGGATCGAACCGCCAGTATCGGTGCCAATGGTGGCAATAGCCTGACCTGCTGCGAGGGCGGCTGCGCTGCCACCGGAAGAACCACCCGGGATGCGCTCGAGATCCCAAGGGTTGGCGGTCGTGGCGTAAGCCGAATTCTCGGTGGAGGAACCCATGGCGAATTCATCCATATTGAGGCGACCCCAGAGGATGGCGCCCGCTTCCCTAAGCTTGGCAATGATAGTGGCGTCGTAGGGCGATACAAAATTATCTAGGATCTTGGATGCGCAGCGCAGGGGCTGATCTTTGACCGCGAGAATGTCCTTAATCCCGATGGGGATACCGTCGAGGGAGCCAAGCGCCTTTCCGGCAGCGCGGCGCGCATCTGAGGCGCGGGCCTGCTCAAGCGCGTCCCCAGCATCGCGGTGAATGAAGGCCTGTACTTTAGGCTCAACCGTATCGGTACGCGCGATGACCACCTCAGTCAACGCCACGGAAGTAAGGGAACCCGCCTCCAGCGCGGTAGATAGTTCGGCAATCGTTTGATGGTAAAGCTCGGACATGGCACTTGCTCCTTAAAACTATTCCACGACCTTGGGAACCACGACCTGATTATCGCGTGATTCCGGCGCCATTGCATCCAGAGTCTCCGGTCCGTAAACCGCTCCCGCGCTGTCGCCTTCGCGCCAGACGTTCTCCACCGGATGGGCGTGCGCAGTGGGTTCAACCCCGGAAACATCGACGCCTTTAAGGGCTTCGAAGTGTTCGAGAATGGCGTCCAGTTGCCCGCCCAGTTTTTTCTTTTCGGCATCGTTCAATTCGATGCGCGCGAGTCGGGCGACGTAATCAATATCGAGATGGGCGTGATCGGTCATGGGAAAGAAAGGTTTTATTCTGAGGGCCCCCAACGCTTGGTGAAGGGATAATAAATAAAGATGGCGCGACCCACCACGGACTCCTGCGGCACGTAACCCCAGTAACGGCTGTCGGCGGAATTGGCAGAGTTGTCGCCGAGTGCCACAAAGCTGTCCTCAGGCACTTTCATAGTCGCACCCCTTGCCAGTCTTTGGACATTCTTATAGCCGACGTATTCACCCTCCTGCGCGGCGTTGCGTTCAAAAGCTGCGACCTCATCGCGGGGCTCGCCATCCACTAGCAAAGTGTGGTCTTTGATTTCAAGGGTCTCGCCTTCTTTTCCGGCGAGTCGTTTAATGTAATACTTCGGAGTGTAGTCTCCAGTTGCCTTGCCCACCGCGTCCAGTATCGAGTCGGTTCGAAAGACAAAGGGATCCCCTACTTTGGGCTTTCGGAAATGGTAGCTGAGTCGATCGACAAAAAGGGCGTCGCCCAGACGAATATCAAAAGCGAGGATTGATTCACCCGTATTGATTTCTTTTCCAAGAGCCCAGCGCTCCAGGCGACGGTCAAAACTCGGCACCTGCCGCAAAACTCCACCCGTCATGAGGCTTTCCAGAACCGCGTCCATTTGGAACTCCGCCGGCACTCGCAAAGGGTGCGGCGTGTTGCCAACAAAACAAGTATATTCCTTGAATTGCGCCGGAAGCAGGCCAAACCATTTGCGCCCCTTCACGACCTCATAAAACAGAACCCTGTCACCATTCTGCGTCTGGGCTTTTAAAATGGATAGCTCACCGGAAGTGGTTGCGACCAGATTCTTGTGACGGGCTCCCTTTGTCAGGAGGTTGAAAACCTTGATAGCAGCGTTAGGTGTTTCATCCGCAGCGTAAACCCGTTCCTTCATTCCGCTGTAGGTTGGATACATGGAATTTGTGGGAATGATAAAGGGCTGAAAAAAGAAAGACCGGATTCCAATCACCACAATAGCCGCCACTAAAACGACCTCAATATTATCGTTGAGAAAAGTCTTCGGATAAATCTTGCCACCGATTTTTACCAGATGCGCATGGAGTGCTTCAATGGCGTCACGGTAATTTTCATCCGAAGCACCTTTCTTATTTGTGACGGTCTTTAAATTTGCAGCGAGTGTTTCCATATCCGTGAGTTCCTCCGTCGACATTCTGTCGCGCCGGTAATGATAAACCTTACTGGCAGCATGCAGGAGCTCCCTGGCTTGTTTATGAAGCTTTTTCATATCGATACATACATCAAGGGCGCAGATATCGGGTTTGCAAACCCTAACCGCCGTCCGAGGTTTTTAGAATTTTAATAAAGGCATCCTGCGGAATCGAAACACTGCCGATATTTTTCATCCGTTTTTTGCCCTCTTTTTGTTTTTCGAGCAACTTGCGCTTACGCGATATATCCCCGCCATAACACTTCGCGGTCACGTCCTTACGGTAAGCACTGATGGTTTCACGCGCTACTACTTTGCCTCCGATGGCAGCCTGAACCGCAATCTTGAACATCTGCCGCGGAAGAATTTCCTTCAGCCGTTTGCAAAGGGAACGCCCGCGCCCCTCAGCCTTGTCGATGTGTACAATCGAGGAAAAGGCGTCCACCTGTTCCTGATTCACCAGAATATCCAAACGACACAGCTTCGCCTGCTCATAGCCGTCCATTTCATAATCCATCGAACCATAACCGTGAGTGATGCTTTTCAGGCGGTCGTTGAAATCGACAAGGATTTCATTCAGCGGCAGACGACAGACCAACATCACGCGGGAATTGTCGATCGTTTCAGTGTGCTCGCAGAGACCGCGCTTCTCGCTCATCAAAGCAAGGACATCCCCAATTGAATCGCTTGGTATGTGAACCGAGGCTTTGATCATCGGCTCTTCAATAAAATCAATTTCCGCCGGATCCGGCAAATAAACCGGATTGTGCACCTCGATCATGGTACCATCGGTCTGGGTGACGTGATAGACCACACTCGGGTAAGTCGAAATGACGTCGAGGTCATACTCGCGACGTATACGCTCCTGTATGATCTCCATGTGAAGCAAGCCAAGAAAGCCGCAGCGAAAACCAAAACCCAGCGCCACTGAATTCTCCGATTGGTACACAAAGGCGGCATCATTCAAACGCAGCTTGCCCATCGAGGCCTTAAGCTTGTTGTAATCGTTCGTATCGATTGGGTAAATCCCACTAAAAACCATCGGACTGACCGCCTTGTAACCGGGCAACATCTCCTTTGCGGGAGCGTTTCCATGGGTAATGGTATCACCCAGTTTGATTTCCGCCACGTCGCGGATGTTGGTCACGATATAGCCCACATCGCCCGCTTGAAGACTTTCCTGCTTTGCCATCGCCGGTGAAAATTTCCCCACTTCCTTGACCTGCGCCTTCCTGCCGTCGCTCATCGTTATGATGGCATCACTCGCTTTTACTGATCCTGAGAAGACCCGCACATAGCAAATCACCCCCTTAAAGGCATCGTAAACGCAGTCAAAGATGAGTACCCGCAAACCATCGACCTCAGCCCAACGCGGTTTCGGTACCCGCGCCACCGCTGCCGTCATGAGATCCTCAATCCCGATACCCGTCTTGCCACTCGTTAAAATCGCCTCGTCCGCGGGGATCGCCAAAACATCTTCCAGTTGCGCCTGAATTGCCGGCACGTCCGCACTCGGCAAATCCACTTTGTTGATTACTGGAATAATCTCCAGTCCCTGCTCCAGTGCCAAATGCGCATTTGCCACCGTCTGCGCCTCAATACCCTGCGCGGCATCAATCAAAAGCATGGCACCCTCGCAGGCCGCCAGACTACGTGAAACCTCGTAGGAAAAATCCACGTGCCCAGGCGTATCAATCAAATTAAAGGTGTAGTCCTGACCGTCCGACGCCTGGTAGACCATTGAAACCGGATGGCTCTTGATGGTAATCCCTCGCTCGCGTTCCAGATCCATTGAATCCAGCAACTGATCCTTCATTTCCCGCAACTCCACCGTACGCGTCAATTCCAGGATACGGTCAGACAAAGTAGTCTTTCCATGATCCACGTGGGCAATGATGCAAAAATTGCGGGTGTGTTCTAAATCAGGCATGATATGATCAAACCCTCTACCATCTTTCTGACCGCGAAAAACTCAATCCCTAATACTGCGAATGCGACTCCCATGCACCCACACTGCATTTGCTTTAAAAATTTGAACTAGCTTCAAATTTTAACAGAAAACAAGAAGCACCTTTTTAAATAAGGTATTTAAATTATGTTTGAATTTATTTTTAAGATTAAAACCATAAGGCTGACCGCTTGCGCCATTTTTTTGCTGAAAGTTCCTGAACTTCAAGGCCGTCAATGGACGAACAAGGAAGGGCAAAAACTAGTCGCTGATCTCACGGAGGTAATCGATTCAAAACCATAAAGCTGCGTTCCGTCAACGACGGGCGCATCTATACCTATAAGGTGGCAAAACTCTGCGAGACAGATCAAAAATTTGTGCAGGATTTCATCGACGCCCAATCCAAAAAAGAAGCCGACAGCGTCAAAAGGACACCCCTCCCAAGGCGGCTAACCGCCGGGCGAAATGGACTGAGGATTATCAAGAAGCGCAAAAGGAGTCCAAGACGCAAGACCTCCCTATGCGCTTGCTTTTTACAGGCTCCGACTGGTGTGGTTATTGCATTCAGCTTAAGGAAGGAGTCTTCAACAAGCGGGCTTTCAAAAAATTTGCGGACAAGAATATCGTTTTAATGAAAGCCGATTTCCCCCGCCGCAGTCAAAAATCCGCAACCAAAAAACAAAACGCCAAACTAAAAAAAGAATTCGAGGTCTCGGGTTACCCCAGCGTTTTCATCCTCAGTCCATCGGGTAAAAAGTTGGGTCGCATTCACGGCTATGGCGGTTGGTCGGAAGACGAGTATATTCGAAGAATCGAAAAGCTAATCAACAAGTCATAACCAAAAACATTGCTAGCCCAAGACCCGGATGTATACCCTCCCCTCAACATGAAAAATATACCAAGCGCTTCCTACCTCATTATTTTTATGGCTTGCCTGAGCCTGGCGCTTACTTCTAGCGCCCAGACGCTGCCTGAAAAGCCCCACATTGAAGTCACCGGTCAGGGCGTTATTGAAGCCGAGCCGGAGCTCCTGCGCTGGGACCTGGAAGTCGAGAACCGTGGCCCCGATGTCGCCGAATTGGCAACCGCCCATTCCAACAAAGTGGCCTTCGTGCTCAAAGCCATTGAAAAGTTGGGCGTGGACAAGGATCGCCTATAGACCAATCGCCCGAAACTAGATGAGCATTACACCCGCTGCAACAACAGCACGGTCAAAGACGGTTACAAGGCCTCTACCCGAATCGCCTTTGAACTCACCCATATCAATCTGTACGATACCGTCTGGCTGGAACTCAGCAAATTTGAGGGTCTGCGCATTCGCAATTCCACTTGGGGACTCGACCACGCCAAGCTTTCACAACTCCAATCGCAGGCTCGCCTGAAAGCACTTGTGGCCGCCCGCCGAAAGGCCATCGAAATGTCTGAGACCCTCGGTATGGCTTTGCGCTCACCCCTGCGCATCAGTGAGGCACAAGGCGCACGCCCCTACCCCTTGGCTGAGGCCATGGCACTTTCAGCGGCTCCTCGCAACGGCGGCTCCGGGCCCGCTCATGCCGCCGGAATGCTTGCGATCCGTGCCGAAGTGACCGTGGTTTTTGAAATTCAAAAAAACGAACATTAAACGGTCTCTCGTCCAATCAAAAAAGGACAAAAATTTAACGTCGGTTCCGGTTTGGCTGGGTCTTGATTTGCTGCCTTATCCCAGCCTGTTGTACTGGCGACCTGACTCGGCCCAAACATACCAAGCCGCATCAAATGCCTGACGGTAAAGTCGTCTAGGGCTCGAAAACTTAATTGCAAAAGCTAAAGCGTTTTGCAGGCGTCCAGATCCTCCTGCGTATTGACTGCGACAACCTCAATAGCACGGTCTGTGCGACGGGCCAAACCTGCCAATACCTTACCGGGACCGCATTCAAAGAATCGCTCCACCGGATTTTCCGCAGCGGCATTGCGCAAACATTCCTCAAACCGAACCGAAGAAACCACTTGTTTAACGAGGTTTTCTTTAATCGCCTCAGGGTCGCTCACGCGCTGACCGGTCACATTAGTATAAACCGCTAGCTCAGGTGCCTTAAACTCGAAGTCCTTAATAAATACCTCAAAGGCATCGCGAGCCGAAACCATGAGACGGCTGTGATAAGCGCCCGCCACATTCAAAGGCTTCACCAGTTTAAAACCACGGCCCTCCGAATTCGCCACCGCATCCAAAACTTTTTCGTTTTCCCCGGAAACCACAATCTGACCCGGGCAATTCAAATTTGCGATTTCGATATCAAACTCCTCGCACAAAGCCTGAACCGCATCCGGTTCGCCGCCAATCACACTGGCCATCCCGCCTTTGGTTGTGTCGCAAGCCAATTGCATGAGGCGACCACGTTCAGCAACCAAACGCAGACCTGTCTCAAAATCAAAAACCCCGGCACTCGCCAAGGCCGTCAGTTCACCTAGGCTCAAACCGCAGGCTGATTGCAAATCTCCCAAATGGCCCTGTTCCTGAAGCAGACGGAAAACCACGTAACCGTGCACGTAGAGCGCAGGCTGGCAAACTTTTGTGCTGCGCAATTTCTCTTCCGGACCTTCAAAGGAGATCCCCTTTAAGTCCCAGCCCAAAACCGCATTCGCCTGGTCATACAAAGCACGCGCGGTTTCTGATGATTCATACAAAGAACGACCCATACCAACCTGCTGAGCGCCCTGACCTGAAAAAAGTAATCCCGTTATCATAATTGAAAATACAAAAGTCTTTAATTGAGCATTTAACTTTTAGATTGGATGAGCTGCGTGGCAATCAGAAATGAGATATTCATAATAAGGAAACATACCATATTATTTTCAATGAACGTCAGCGTCCCACAAAAAAACCCAGCCAGATGCCTTGTTTTTAGGCGAATATGAGTCTCGATTCGCCTTAAGGAAGGGCGTTTACGCTACTTGGAACTTCTGCCGGGTTCAATTACAGGCTCCTAAGTGAACCGGCGGCGCGAATTGTTTTTTATTTGAGAGGTTGCCAGTCACGGGAAGTCCATCACAGTTAGCGGTGTGAAAGATCAAGACAAGACTACCGGATCCGTGGATTTGGACGCATTCTGGGATAAGCTGCGCCATTTAGCCACTGATGTACTCGCGCGCGAACCTGCCCTCGCAACGCTTCTGCACGATACTGTGATTGACCGCGCCAACTTCGCCGAGAGCCTCACCCACCGCATTACCCGTAAACTCGCCAACCATGCCGCTTCTGTGGAGACTTTGCACACCGTATTCCTGCAGGCCTTTACCGGGGATCCTAAAATTCTGGAACAGGTCATTCTGGATATGCAGGCGGTATGCGATCGCGACCCCGCCTGCGATGATGCCCTCACACCCCTCCTCTATTTCAAGGGCTTCCAATCCCTTGTTTGCTACCGCGTCGCACATTTCCTCTGGGACCAAGACCGCAAGGAATTTGCGCTCTATCTCCAAAGCCTGATTTCCGAAACCTTCAGCGTTGATATTCATCCCGCCGCTCAACTGGCGGGTGGCATTCTACTGGATCATGCAACCGCATTTGTTGCGGGTGAAACCGCAGTCATCGAACAGGATGTCTCCATCCTGCACGAGGTCACCCTCGGTGGTACGGGCAAGGATCGTGGCGACCGCCATCCTAAAGTACGCTCAGGTGTCCTGCTCGGAGCCGGCGCCAAGATTCTTGGCAATGTTGAAATCGGCACTGGCGCAAAAGTCGGCGCCGGCAGCGTGGTTCTCAATGATGTACCAGCCCACACCAGTGTTGCCGGAGTTCCCGCAAAAGTGATCGGCAAAACCAGCGAGGTCTCACCCGCGCTGGGTATGTGCCATGAACTGGACAGCTAAGTGATCGAGCCGAGCGCAGCTATGGACGCAAGTACTCTTACCCACACAGACCCGCACAGCGCCCTTTGGACGCTATGTCTGGCTGTGGGTGCCGGTTGTCTGCTTACGGTCCTTTCCCGCCGACTCCATCTGCCCACCATTGTGCTGCTTCTTGTAGGTGGCTTTGCCCTCGGCCCGGAAGGACTCAACCTTTTGCGACCGGATGCCCTTGGGCATTTTCTACCGGTATTAGTCTCTCTGGCGGTTGCATTGATTTTATACGAGGGTGGTCTTACTCTGGACCTCAAAGAATTCACGCACACTTCCAAGGTTATACAACGCCTCCTCAGCGCTGGCGTCCTGATAACCTGGTTCGGCTCGGCCTTGAGCGCCTATCTTTTCTTTGACACCACACCCTCCTTCGCACTCTTAATGGGAAGTCTTGTCATTGTGACCGGGCCAACCGTGATCGTGCCCCTGCTTCGGCGGATACGACTCAGTAAACGGATTGCCAGCATCCTTCATTGGGAAGCGGTGCTTATTGATTCCATTGGGGTCTTTGTGGCTATTCTCTGCTATGAATGGGTAATCGAAGGCGGCGGAGCAGTAGCACTACCCAACTTCTTGGTACGCATCCTCGGTGGCACGAGTCTGGGTATCGTAGGCGGTTATTTGATATTTTTTACGATGAAGCGCGGCTGGGTGCCGGATAATATCGTCAATGCCTTTTCCCTCGCGAGTGCGATGCTGCTTTTTGGCCTGACTGAACTCATCCGCCCGGAAGCGGGACTGCTCAGTGTGACCGTTGCGGGTCTTATCGTAGGGCTGAATAAACCACGACAACTTCGAGAACTAAAAGCTTTCAAAGCCGAAATTGTCGATCTCTTGATTGGGTTGCTTTTCCTATTGTTAGTGGCACGCCTTGAATGGGAACAATTCGTAAGCTTCTATGAAAACGGCGGCGGCTGGGTCTTGCTTTCCGTCATTCTTTTAGTGCGCCCGCTGAGCGTAATTGCGTCCGCTTGGGGCACTACCCTTGATCCCCGTGAAAAGGCGCTGCTAAGCTGGGTCGCACCGCGCGGGGTTGTCGCTGCCTCCATGGCCTCCCTCTTTGCTATTTCACTCGGCGGGGGGAACAGTGCTCAGGGCGACCCAAAACTACTGGAGTCCTTCGTTTATTCCGTCATCTGCGCTACCGTTATCCTACAAGGCCTCTCTGCAGGATTATTTGCCCGATTGCTTGGTCTGCAGCGCCCTGCCCCCAATGACTGGGTCATTGTTGGTGCCCATTATTTCGGTCGGGAACTCGCCAAACAAATCAACAAGACCGATAACCAACAGGACGTGATCCTTCTCGACAGCAATGCCCGTAACGCCGCACTTGCCCGACGCGATGGGCATGTTGCCCTTCATCGCGATGGAATGAATGCCGAGGAACTCTACGAGGAGGAACAGGCGCTCTTCGGTACCGGCTACGTCCTCGCCCTCACTGATAATGTTGAGCTCAACAATATCCTCATGCAACGCTGGTCCGAGAAATTGGATTCCGGAAAAGTCTTTGGTTGGATTCCCGAAAGCAGTCCGCATGACATCGACCGCATCACCGGACAATCCGTTTTTGGCGACTTGGCACGCCCCTCACTCATCAGCAATGAACTCATGCAAAATGAGAGCAGCTTTGAAACGGTTCGCTGGACTGAAGACATGTCGTTGCCGGCGGGTGACTGGCATCCCTTGTTGATTCGTCGCGGACGCAATCTCCGCACGCTTGCCAATGATGCCGCCCTTCAGGATCAGGCGCGACCGGGAGATGAAGTCATCTGTTTGAAACGCTCCAAGGGTTTTCTGGTACGCGCCCTACAGGAGGGCTCCTTCCACGGTTTACAAAGTACCAGTCTTGGTGCCATGTATACCGAGCTTGCTCAGATTGCAGACGCACACCTTCCCGGCGTACAAAGCGCGGTCGTAATGGAACACCTCGATGCACAAAACAAGCGCTACCCCGCTTGCCTGGGTCACGGCATAGCCATTCCACATGTTCACTGCGAGGGTTTAACCGAACGCGCCTGCTTTGTAATTCATCTTTCTAGCGGCCTCCCAATACCCAACCAGAACGAACCCCTGCAACTTATCTTTTTCCTGCTCAGTCCGCCCGATGATACTGAGGGCCACCTCGCTACTCTCAATGATATTGCGAGAAATTGCCGTTCACCCAAAACCCGTGATAGACTACTAGAAGCGGTGACTCAGGAACAGGTCATCGATGCGGTTCTAGCCCGCTAATCCCCTGCAATCAAACAGACCGGGCAAGTCTTTGCGTTACTTTAATTTTACAATCAAACTAAGTTACTTTAATTTACTTTTTTTATATTTAAGCTATTAACACCTATACATATCGATTTTTTATTTTATATATTCTTTTATAAAAAATAATTAATAGCCGTAATAATCCATTGTTAAAAAATTTTCAGCCTTTGCGCCAATCAGTGTAAGATAAGTAGTAAATAGTAAATAAGAGTAGATAGTATAGGGTAATATAGGGTAAGCGGGCGGTGCCGCACGGTGCTGCCCGCTTATTACATAATAGGTTTATAAACCATATTTATCTCTCGATATATTTAATTTTAAAAAAATTTATGAACAAGATTCGATCTTCTCGCTACAACAGCACGCTTCATTTCTTACTTCCGGTTTTTATCCTCTTTTATTGTTTACCTTCTGCAGCTGCCAAAATCCCGGATTTAGAGGTTCCTGAGGTAAGCACAGTCCACGCTCGCTCGGCAAATCAAGGTTCTTCCCAGCCCAGCATTCAATCTTTCACACATTTGAATACAACTTCCCTTGAAGTTACTGGTTTGGATACCACCAGGCCCCAAAAGAATAACAGCACCCTACGCAGTGTAGGCCTTGGCACTCTTTCAAGCGATGCCCCCTTGAGTATTACAACCAGCCAAGAAATTTCTTCTCGCACCAGCGCAAATAAAAACAACCACGACCATTCAAGCAAGGTAAGTTCCCTTCAATCCGAAGGACTGGGCGCTCGAATACGAGCCATGGCGTTTATGCTCGTTGCCATTTTAATTCCACCCATCTTCGTTATCAGCTTGTTGTTCTATAAGGTTCACAAACGCAACAAAAGCGACAGACGTGTTAGAAGGCATCACCACTCACATCGCCACAGCTGGCAAGCTTGAGATTAACCAGAACGACTGCACGGCCCGAAATACGGCTTGTTATTTGCGAATCTGGTACTCTGTTTTGGATTCAATCTGCGCTTGTATCGCTTGGAAGGCCGCATTGACCTCCTCGTCTTTCAAAGTACGGTCGCTCGCGCGGAAACTTAAACTCAAAGCTAGGCTTTTCTTTCCGGCTGGAAGCCCCTCCCCTTCGTAGGTGTCGAAGCACGTGATTGATTCGCAATCAAAACCAACGGCTGCTTTCTTTGCGAATTTAGCCAAGTCCGATTGCACTTGCCCCGCCAAGAGGGATTGATCCACCACCAAAGCAATATCACGAGCCGCAGCCGGCTGATTGCTCAGTGAAGTATGACGCGGACGTTTTACCTTTCGCTGAAAGCACTTCAGGTCGATTTCCACCACACCCGCAATTACTGGAAATTCCAAATCCCAACGGTCACGAAGGCTTGCGATATTCAACATACCGGCTGTGCATTGAAAGCCCTGTCGGAAGAGGTCGCCCGCTTGAGCACTGTGCCCACCCTGCCAAAGCGGCGAAGTCTCCTGCGGTTCGAAGTTTAGTTTTGCACTAGGCAATCCTGCCAGATCGACAATGTTTTCACACCAAGTGCGTGCATTGTAGAAATCAACGGCTGATTGTTCCTTCCAATGGCGGGTCAATGATTCACCCACCACAACAAACGCGAAGGCAGCTAGCTCAATTACCCCGGACTCCGTCACTTTGAAAGTGCGGCCCCGCTCAAAGAAGCGCGTTGCTCCGGTTCCCCGGGCGTTGTTCAACTGCAACACATCCAGCAGACCTGGCAGTAAATTTGCCCGCAAATGGCTCTGGTCGCTTTGCAGAGGATTTTCAAGGGTCAGTCGGCTGAAGGCATCTTCTCCAAATAAAGCGCGGGTCTCTTCGGGATCGCGCAGGGAATATAGCAAAGCCTCGTTAAAATTCTGACCGGTCAAATAAGACGCCACTGCTGCATTCACAGTGTAAGCGCGGTGATCTTCAGCCTCTATACCGCGCGCGTTGAAAGCGGTTTCAGGAATCCGATCTGTACCATAAAGCCGTATAAATTCCTCAATCAAATCAACACTGCGTTCCAAATCGCCGCGGTAGGACGGTATCTTTACCTCCCAGCGAAGTGTGCCCTCAGCCTCTGTATGTTCGGCAATTTCCAAACCAAGCGCCTCCAGTTGCTCACGTATGCATTCATTACTGACCTCGAACCCAATAAAGCGGCGTACTTGCTCCGGGAAAAGTTCAATTGAATTTTCAGTAACGAGTTCTGCTCCCGCAACGATACGGTCGCCCTCAACGGTTCCGCCTGCTACTTCGAGAATTAAATCAACCGCGCGCAGGGAAGCGTAGAGTTGTCCTTTTGGATCAATACCACGTTCAAAACGATAAGCACTGTCGCTGGTCAAACCAACACGACGCGCGCTCGCACGAATGGCAGTCGGGTTAAAGTATGCCGTTTCCAAAACTATATCCACGGTGCTTGCACTCACTTCGGCGTCCACTCCACCCATAATACCTGCCAGCGCTAGCGGACCTTCCGAATCGGCAATCACGGTATCTTTTTCGCTCAAGCTGCGTTGTTCACCGTCGAGGGTCGTAATCGATTCATCCTTGGCGGCCTGGCGAATCACCAGTTTTTTGCCGCGGATTTTTGCAGCATCAAATGCATGCATTGGCTGACCCGTCTCGTGCAGCACGAAGTTGGTCACATCCACAACATTATTCACCGAACGCAACCCCACCGATTCAAGAGCTGTGCGCAGCCATTTCGGGCTTGGACCGACTTCCACCCCTTTGATCGAAAACGCAGTATAATGCGGGCATACAGCTTCCGCCTGCACTTCAACCCCCTGCAATAAAGGCTCTTTCCCAGATGGGTAACTCGTGCCCGCCTTTACTTCCGGATATTTCAAAGCGAGCCCGAAACGGGCGGCCACCTCCCGCGCCAGACCAATGTGACTGAGTACATCAACCCGATTAGGGGTGATTTCCAGATCCAGAATCGTATCCACATCATTGTAAATTTCATTCAGCGGGGTTCCCACAGCCTGCTCTTTTTCAAGAATCAGGATCCCCTTATGATCTTGCCCCAGATTCAATTCTTTCGCCGAGCATAACATGCCTTCCGACGGTTCGCCCCGCAGCTTGGACTTCTTGATTTTAAAATCTCCCGGCAAGACCGCTCCTGGCAAGGCCACCATAACACGATCACCCACCTCAAAATTCTTGGCACCACAAACAATACGATGCGCCTCGCCCGATTCGCCCGTGCTAACCTTGCAGCAACGCAGGCGATCCGCATTTGGGTGTTGTTCAAACTCGAGCACTTCACCCACCACCACATTTTCTAGAGCCGGCGGCCCCAGGCTTTCCAAAGTCTCAATATCGAAACCCAACAAGGGCAACACCTCTGCCAGTACTTCAGGCGAATGCTCGACCGGATCGAGATCAAGATATTGCTTCAGCCAATTGTAGGAAATTTTCATCAGGACTAGGCAAATTGTTTCAGGAAACGCAGGTCGTTTTGGTAATAATAGCGAATGTCATCTACCCCCTGCAAAATCATGGCGATGCGCTCAATCCCCATCCCAAAAGCAAAACCGGTGTAGACCTCAGTATCGATCCCAACCGCTTTGAAAACCTCCGGATCCACCATCCCGCAACCCATGATCTCAAGCCATTTGTTGCTTAATTTACCCAAATCCGGCGAATAAAAATCCATTTCAAAACTCGGCTCGGTAAAAGGGAAGAAACTGGGTCGCAAACGCGTGCGCGCCTGCGCACCAAAAATTGTCTTCACGAAATGATCCAAGGTCGCTTTCAGGTCAGTTAGGGTAACTTCGCGGTCAACATAGAGACCCTCGATTTGATGGAAGTTGGCACTGTGCGTAGCATCGGGAGTGTCGCGGCGGAAACAACGCCCCGGCGCAATGATACGAATCGGTGGTTTACGATCCAGCATGGTTCGGATTTGCACGGTGGAGGTGTGGGTCCGCAGCAGGTACTTTTCATCGGCATGCTTACCGACATTTTCCACCTGCAGTGCATCCGGCAGGTAATAAGAATCCTGCATATCCCGCGCGGGGTGATCCCCGGGTATATTCAAGGCATCAAAACAATAATACTCTGTTTCCACTTCAGTCGCCTCCGCAACTGAAAATCCAATACGTTGGAATAGCGCTACCATTTCTTCCCGAACCTGGGCAATGGGATGCAAGGTGCCCCGTTCCGACTCGAATGCCGGAAGACTGGGATCAATCGCCGGACCCAACTTCGCGGTCAATTCCGCCGCCTCAATAGCCGTCAATGCGGTGGATAAAGCCTCCGTCACCGCTCCTTTTGCCTCGTTAATAAGTTTACCCATCGCGGGCTTTTCCTCCTTGGGAACCTTCCCCATGGACTTCATGACGGCAGTGAGAGAACCCTTGGGTCCCTGAATCGTGGCTTTGTAGGCTTCAAATGCGGCACGGTTATCCAAACCGGGAGCATGCTCCCGAACCTCCGCAATGATCTTTTCCAAGGCTTCTTTCATTTTAAAAATTTAAATGCTTAAGGTCGAAAATCTACATCCGGGAAATTTTGTCGAGACGGTTTTAGGACCTCGTTTTATAATTCCAACACGCGGGCGTCTTTCCACAATTGATCCAAACGATAAAATTCGCGCATGGGCTCCGTCTGTAAATGCACCATAAAATCAAAGGCATCCACCACCAACCAGCCACTGCCGAGCTCGCGGTCCTGACCAATCAAATGGACCCCGTTTTCCTTTAGCGAGCTGTCCAGCACTGCTTTGAGCGCCTTGACGTGCGGTTCCGAGGTACCGGTAGCAAGGATTAGAAAATCCGTGATGGAGGACTGCTCACCAACATCCAGGATGCGGATATTCTCCGCCTTCTTGTCTTGGAGGGCCGAGACTACCGATTGAATGTCCTTAATTGAAGGATGGGTTTCTGGGGAAGCTTTCGACGACATAATTGTTTAAACACAAGGCTTATAAAGACCTTCCTGTAAAATGAAAGCATCAAGTCCGGGCGGGAGCAGGTCGGCGGGGATTTTGCCCGCGGCACAGGCGGACCGCACCTCACTTGAGCTGACATCCATGAGAGGCGCATCTATTTCTACAAAATCCAAGCCAGAAACATCCGGTGCAGCCAGGGAAGCCCCCTTTCTTCCAAAAACTGCGAAAGTGACCCTTTCAGCCAGACGCTCAATTTCCCTCCATCTTCCAAGTTGCTCGAATTGATCTGCCCCCAGAATCCAAAAAAGTTCCGCTGTGGGAAAGCGGCGCTTGAAGTGCTCGACCGTGGCAATGGAATAGCTCACCCCTCCCCGTTTCATTTCGCAGTCATCGATCAACAAGTCCGGCTCCTCTGCAAGGACCAGACGCAACATCGCCAGCCGTTGAGTCGCGTTTGCCGCCGGAGCAACGCTTTTAATAGGCGACTGCGCTGTTGGAATAAAAACAACCTTATCGAGACCAAGACTGGTTTTGGCAGCACGCGCAAGCGCCAGGTGCGCTCGGTGCACCGGGTCAAAAGTACCCCCCAATAGACCCAAGCGGATCGCAACCCCGGAGTTTGTTATTAATTCCCCAAGCATCAGTTTGTTTTGACCTCTTTCGCTTTGATCGCCATGCCAGAATCTTTCCCGAGAAGACAAAACATGCAAACCGAATCCAAAGACGGGCAAGCGAGCCTCGCCCAAGCCCTGCAGTCCGCCCTCCGGCATCCGGAAGGGGATGACCAAAGCATTGGAAACTTGACCCGGGAAATGGGAGACAAGGGCTTCGGCATTCTTCTTATTATCCTCTCGCTCCCAAGCGCGCTACCGGTCCCTGCACCAGGTTACAGCACTCCTTTCGGAATCGCCATTATGCTCATAGCACTGCAAATGCTCAGGGGTCGCCGCAGTCTTTGGCTTCCCCATCGCATCCAGAAGGTTAAAATTCCCGTCAATCTCTGCAAGCATATGGCTAACGCTGCCGCAAAATTCCTTAACGCAAGCGAGCGATGGATTAAACCCCGCCAGCGATGGATTGCATCGCGCGCCGGTCATGCCGCCCTCGCGTCGGTTGTCGCCGTCATGGCGGCGCTCATGATCCTCCCCATTCCGTTGACCAACACCTTTCCAGCCATGGTCATCTTTTTGATTGGCATCGGCCTTGCCGAGGAAGACGGCCTGCTCGCACTGCTGGCATTTGCGGTTGGTGTCCTCGCGGTACTCCTTTATAGCTACATCGTATACCTTCTAATCACTGAAGGACCCGAAGCAGTCTACCAAATCAAGGAATGGCTCAAGGTTGCTCTCGGCCTCGGCGGAACCCAACCCTAAGCTAGGCCGTCAATTCACCGGTGTTGGAATGAAACGGACTTTCAGCCGTCGTGGCGGTAACATAGCCCTTGCGGATGGTAAAATCCCCAAAGCGTTCACCCTCCTCCCGTTCTTTCGCGTAGGCGAGCAGCATCGGTCGCAAAGTCTCGATGATTTCCTCGTTCGTGATGGAGGTGCGGTATAATTTATTGAGTCGCGCCCCGTCAAAGCCCGCACCCAGATAGAGATTATATTTACCCGGCACTTTACCCACCAAGCCAATCTCTCCCAGATAAGGTCGAGCACAGCCATTCGGGCATCCGGTCGATCGAATAATAATTTCATCCTCCCGCAATCCAGCCTCGTCCAAAATAAGCTCCAGATCAGCTACCAGATTTGGCAGGTAACGCTCCGATTCCGCAAGCGCGAGACCGCAAGTCGGCAAAGCCACACAGGCGATTTGACTACGACGCATCCCGGAAGCGCTTTGATACGCATCCAGTTTATATTCTGCCACCAAAGCATCGATACCCTCACGTTCATTCGCATCAATATTGGCGAGAATCAAATTTTGATTGGGGGTCAAACGGAACTCACATTTGCCCGCTTCAGCAATTGCACGTAGACCTGACTTCAAGGGCTTGTCTTCCAAATCAATCACTCGCCCGCCTTCAATAAAGAGCCCGAGATTCCATTTGCCGTTGCTTCCTTTTGACCAACCGTAGGAATCCCCATTCGTCTCAAATTTAAATTCACGTGCATCCTCCAGCGCATAGCCAAGGCGTTTCTCAAGTTCGCTGCGAATAGAGGCGACGCCCCGGTCCTCAACCGTGTATTTGAAACGGGCATGTGCACGCTCCACGCGGTCACCGAAGTCACGTTGAATCGCCACGATTTTTTCCGAAACCGCGACCACCTGGTCCGGTTTACAAAATGCCATCACGTCTGCCAGGCGGGGGTAGGTCTTTTCATTGCCGTGCGTCATACCCATGCCGCCGCCAACCGTGATATTAAAGCCAACGAGTTTGCCCGCCTCAACAATCGCAATGAAGCCAAGGCAGTGCGCAAACACATCCACGTCATTTTGTGGCGGTATTGCCACCGCGATTTTGAATTTGCGCGGCAGGTAGGTCTTTCCGTAAAGCGGCTCCACTTCATCCCCTCCCATGTCCAGTGAACGCGGTTCTTCAGAGGCAACCTTTTTACCGTCCAACCAGATTTCGGAGTAAGCTTTTGTTTGTGGTTTCAGGTAGGTATCGATTTCGTCAACGATTGCTTGAACCTCTTGATGCACCTGCGATGCCTGAGGATTCGGCGAACACATGGTATTCCGGTTCACGTCGCCACATGCAGCCAAAGTCGACATCATGGCTTCATTCACCGAAGCAACCGTCCATTTCAAATTTCCCTTTAGAATACCATGCAACT
Organism: Coraliomargaritaceae bacterium; assembly: GCA_965659965.1. Lineage (GTDB taxonomy): Bacteria > Verrucomicrobiota > Verrucomicrobiia > Opitutales > Coraliomargaritaceae > UBA7445. The sequence continues at coordinate 18,876 of CBFHXZ010000005.1, read as the reverse complement.
GGAAAGCCTGACGCGTCGTTAGCTTTAGGGTGTCGAAATCGCAATATTGGGCGAGCTTATCCACCACGAGCCATTGCTCCGCCGTCGCCACCCCACCCGGCAAACCGATGCGCGCCAAAAAGGAATAGGCCTTGTCGAGCTTGTGCTTGCGGCGATCGTTCCGGACATCTCGGTTGTCCTGTTGGTAAATGCCGTGGAATTTTGTCAGCTGCTGGTCATCCGCACCAATGGAACCGCGCGACCCATCCGCCAAACCTTCAAGAATGGTTCCGCGCAAATAGTCGCTGGTAGTTTTAATACCTTCGTTTTTGTGGAGTTTTGCTGCGCCTTGACTGTCGGAAATCATAGTGTTTGTTATGTATCGATACCATTATTGTGCTATTTCGCTCTGAACTTGCAAATAAACGAGACATAAATTTGACTCTTTTCTTTAGTTTGTCACTTAAAAACCTAAGATTAGATATTTTAGTACGACGCTTGCGCCCCCGTGCATCCTTCGCCTTATAGTAAAACATTCATGAAATCCTCAAACAACATACCGGAAAATGCTCCCGTAAGCCCTAAACAGGCACGAAGCCTTGAAGCTGTATTCAATCAATTGGAGCCTGAGCAACTCAAGTGGCTAGCTGATTTCCTAGCCGGGCAAACCGGTGCCGCTCCGGTAGGCAAAAAGCCCAAGCTCACCGTGCTCTACGGCTCGGAATCCGGTAATTCCGAAACCCTCGCCAGCCAAACCGCCAAAGAAGCCAAACAATTGGGCTTTAAGGCTGAAGTTGTCAACATGGCCGACACCACTCCCGAAAAGGTAGCTGATTCCGAGAATCTCCTTGTCCTCGTCAGCACTTGGGGAGAAGGCGACCCCCCCGAAACCGCCACCGATTTCCACACCGCGTTTATGTCCGATGCCGCCCCTAAAATGAAAGGAACCCGTTTCTCGGTTCTGGGGCTCGGAGACACCAGCTACGAGCACTTCTGCAAAATGGGTAAGGATTTCGACAGCCAACTCGAAACCCTCGGCGGTGAGCGCATCCACCCGCGGGTTGACTGCGATGTCGATTTTGATGACAGCTATGCCGCATGGCTGGAGGGAAGTTTGGGGGCTCTGGTCAAACTTGCCGGGCCAACAGCGGGAGCGGCTGCACCTGTGGGAGCAATAAAAGAAACGGTGCAGTATTCACGCAAGAATCCCTTCCCCGCCCAACTCAAAGAACGGGTAATGCTTAACGGCAAAGGCTCTGCCAAAGAAACCATTCACTTGGAATTTGATCTGGAAGGCTCCGGACTGGAATACAACGTCGGCGATTCTCTTGCGGTTATCCCACACAACGCCAAGGACGTGGTCGACGCAGTCCTCGAGGCCTCAAAACTCGACCCCAGCGAATCGGTCACACTTAAGGATACAAGCTTCACCCTCCTGGAAGCACTCACTTCGCAACTCGACTTGACTGCTCTTTCCAAGCCGGTACTCAACCGCTTCAACGAGATTGCCCAGAACAAGGAACTCGATGCGATCATTAACGACAAGGAGAAGCTTTTAGAATTTATCGAAGGGCGCGACCTCGCCGACCTTTTAACTGCATTCCCCGCAACTGAGTTAAAGGCGCAAACACTCGTTGAATGTCTCCGCAAACTTCCGCCCCGTCTCTATTCAATCGCTTCCAGCTTAAAGGCACACGAAGAAGAAGTGCATTTAACCGTTGGGGTTGTGCGTTACGACAGCCACGGGCGCGAACGCAAAGGGGTTTGTTCGACCTATCTCGCCGACCGCATCCAGCCCGGCGAAACCGCAGGCGTCTTTGTTACTGCCAATAAAAACTTCAAGCTTCCGGAAAACCCAGAGACTCCAATCATCATGGTTGGTCCGGGAACCGGTATCGCACCCTTCCGTGCCTTTATTGAGGAACGAGCCGCTATTGGCGCCAACGGAAAGAACTGGCTCTTCTTTGGTGACCAGCATTACCAAACGGATTTTCTCTACCAGCTCGAATGGCAGGACTACCTCAACGACGGACTCCTGACTAAATTCGACGTGGCTTTCTCGCGTGACCAGCCCCATAAAATATACGTGCAGGATCGCATGCGTGAAAACAGCAAAGCACTCTACAAATGGCTTCAAGATGGAGCGGTTTTCTATGTTTGCGGAGATGCCTCACGTATGGCGCACGATGTCGACCAAGCCCTGCATGAAATTGTAGCGAAGGAAGGTGGCCTCAGCAAAGACGGGGCATTGGAGTACGTAAAGGCTTTGAAAAGCGAGAAACGTTACTTGCGGGACGTGTACTAGGTCCCCTATACCAAGTTGCTTATTGCTTGCCCGGCGCGGCATACCACTCCCGAACAAGTGTCAGGATAGATTCTACCGTATCGACGGCTTCAAACTCAAGCGAAGCAGAATTAATGCAGTAACGCAGCCCTCCGGGACCCGGACCATCGGGAAAAACATGCCCTTGATGCGAACCGCAAACAGCACAGTGCACCTCGATGCGAATCATGCCATAACTCGTATCGCGGTGTTCTCCCAAGGTGCGCGGGTCGATGGGCTTTGAAAAACTGGGCCACCCGGTACCGGAGTCAAATTTATCCGTGCTACTGAAAAGTGGCGTGGCACAACCGATACAACGATACAAACCCGTCGCTTTATTGTCATGGTAGGGATTGGCAAAAGGCTGCTCGGTCCCCTGCTCGCGTGTTACCTTGTATTGAAGTTCGGTGAGGCGGGCACGCCACTCGTCCTCGCTGCGCTGGACAGGAAAGTTGCCGCTGGAAAGATCCACATGCGAGGGCATCGCGCAGGCACTCGCGCACGCTGATACATCCGCTTCACCCGCACCCGCTCTCTTTTCCAATCTGGGATCTTTGTCTTCCATCGCACCCAAGATAAGCACAAGCCCGCTCAAGCCAAGCACCGGAAGGAGATATTTCCACAATTGCCTGAAACCTGAGAATACCTGATTTGAATGAGTTTTCATATTACCATGGGCGCGCCTGCTCATCATCTTAGGACTGGTTTTCGCTCTCAAAGATCCGATCTTTCTGGTCGATATGACGCATTTCAGACGGCTTTCCGTTGAATTGTTCTTTGAAATTTTTGAGCACCGCCTCCCCAATTCTATCAAGCGCTGCCTCCACGGTCATCAATGGCGCTCCATTTGGCTGCGGAGTTGCCACTGCTACCTGCGGTTTCGGCACATCCGGGGCATCGGGCAATTCGGCATGACCCTCATCGCCATAATCAACGGCTTCTTCCGCAACGGCTAGCGAGGCAACGGTGCTTTCCTGTCTTTGCGCGGGATCCGCTCCAGGTACAACCAGAGGGGACAGATTTAAATCACGCCGGTTTAGTTTTTTTTTTCGTCGCCAGCGGCGACTGGAGATCCTCCCTCACTGCCTGCCAATTGCTTGAGCACAGTATCAATCGCACGGGAACGCGATTCCTCGGCTGCCTTCAGTAATACTACTTCGAAATTTACTTTTTCCGACAGCCCGCGTTGTACACTTACTCCGCCCTCATGTAAGGCATCCAGCATGCGCATCAAGGATTCGGTTGTTAGGCTGGCGCCCAGTTTGTCCGTATTCCCGCCATTGTGAATCGCATCCAGCAAGGCGCGGCGTACCTCTGCCTCCAAATCAACCAATATGCGATACAGATCACGGCCTTCACTTACAAAGGCATCCACTGCGGCAATAATCGCGGCAAAATCCAAGGTGCCCAATGATCCGGCCAATTGGGTGATGCGCTCTGCGGAAACGAGTCCGTAAACATCCAATACATCCTGTTCGGCAATCTCCTTACCGCAAAAGGAAATCATTTGATCGAGGATTGATTGCGAGTCGCGCATCCCGCCATTGGCGAGCCGGGCTACCGCTGCAAAAGCTTCGGGAGCGACTTTGATGCTTTCTGCTTTTGCGATGGTGGTGAGTTTCTCCACAATGACCTCATCCGAAATCGGACGAAATTCAAACCGCTGACAACGGGAGACAATCGTGGGCAAGACCTTGTGCGATTCAGTGGTCGCAAAAATGAAAATCACATGGGGTGGCGGTTCTTCCAGGGTCTTGAGCAGGGCGTTGAACGCTGCTGTTGAGAGCATGTGCACCTCGTCAATGATGTAGATTTTATAACTGCACTGGGTCGGCGCGTACTGGCAATCCTCGCGCAAATCCCGTACCTGGTCGACACTGTTGTTCGAGGCTCCGTCAATTTCAATAACGTCCATACAGGAACCATTCATAATGGCCTGGCTGATGTCCGATTCGTTGTTAGGCGCAACGCTAGGACCGCCCTCAGCATTGAGCGATTTGGCAAAAAGTCGGGCAGAACTGGTCTTACCCGTTCCGCGTGGCCCAACGAATAGGTAAGCATGGGCGATGCGTTTGCTTTCAATGGCATTGCGCAGGGTCTGGACGATGTGATCCTGCCCGACTAATTCGTCGAACTGCTTGGGACGCCAACGACGGGCGATAACTTGATAAGCTTGCTCCATGCAATTAATAGAAAAGCCGACAACCTGAGCTGCTGGCAAGTGGTTTCTTGAAAACCGTAGCGAAACCGAAGAAAAGGCAAAAAAGTGGCCAGGCACCCTACGGCACATGTGGATCAAACTACCGCTGCTCCCTTCCGGGCCTGACGGGGTTCGCTTGTCCGGCATTGCATAGGACCCGGCCACTGGAAATAGAACTCGAAGCCCCCTGGCAGCTCAACCCTAAAATAGGATTTGCGCCCGGCCATACCTCTGCTTGTCTCAAGGTATGCCGCCAGAACCCATCCAGCAAAGGAAGCTCTTCTTCCCGATCAATGACCAGTTCCGCGAATACCTGAGCGGTTTTCGGCGTGCACGTGAACTGCCGGTGATCTATGAGGATATGCTGCAGTACGAAGAGACCTTTCCACTGATTGATAAAGACGGGGACGATACCCTTTGGCTCACACTCATATATGAACGCCAATACGGCCAACAACTCTACGAAGGCCTGAAACGTATTTATGTCATGCTGCGCTCGGATGGCGATGAACGTGTCCTTGGCAATTTATACATTGATCGCGTCGACTACTGCACTTTTGGCAACACCAAGCCCATGCGGGTGCGCGTCGTGAATCAACACAACGACAACCACGATTATTTCTATGTCAAAAAAGCCGACGCCTCACGAGTCTATGGCCTGGAACTGGAAGAACTCCTCTCTCCGAATGACATCAATTTCATGGTTTGCGGTGATACCCTGATCGAGGAACATATCATCGGTGTTCCCGGTGATGATTTCATTCGTGACTATCTGCCTCGCCACGACCTGCACTCGGTACGTCTAGCAAAAGAATTTATAAAATTCAATGAGCGTTGCTTCGTCCGCCTTCTCGGAGACATGCGGGCTTATAACTACGTCGTGGAAGTAACGCCTGATTTCGAGCAAAACCAATACCGCGTGCGGGCAATTGATTTTGACCAGCAATGCTATGAGGGGCGGCGCTCCCTCTATTTACCGCAATTCTTCAAGAACAACCTACCGGTAGTCGAGCTATGCACGGAACTCATTAATGTCCAGACCAGCCTCCAGTATCAAAACGAAGAACGGTCCCTGATTAAACGTCGCTTGAATTTTGTTATGGATCGCATCAATGCGCTGCGGATATGCATGTGTGCCGACCAAATCTCAAGCCAGGAAAAGGTGATTCAGCTCGCTGAGGAATTGGCGAGCATGCACGGCGTCAATGCTTTCAGGGAATGCAAATCTATGGGAGAAATTACTTTTCTGAATATCGGTGTAACGCTTGAAGTTGATTTCTAGGAAAAGGAAAACGCCTCTGGTGACGGTTTAATCCAAAACCATTGTCCTACTTTGCTTTCGCGATACTATTATCCGAGGTTAAGGTATCGACATCTCCATTATTGGGTTGGCAGTCATCCAGCGATTCGCTGAAAAGCGTCTCCTCATTAAAAACAGACCGACCCCGTTTAACTTCGTATCGCTGGTGCAAGTAGCGTTCACCTAAAGGAGTTAGTTGCCACCCTCTGCCGATATGTTGGTAGAGTGACTGCCCCTTGCATTTAGCCTGCCTCATCGTGTTATCCGGTCGATTAGGAATTGGTAAACCTATGCGATCTGCAGTTTCACGAACCAATTTTGTGCCAACTGGGAATAAACCATAACGGGAATAAAGCCATGCGACAATCAAGTGAACATTGTCTTTGAGACGGTCATGCTCGTAACCATTAAAAAATACCGGCCTATTAATCGTAGCATTGGTACGGGATATTCCAAATTTTTGAGGGCGGTTTTTCGACGTGCTAGCCTGATCGTTGTCTTGCACTAAATTCCCGAATGCCATTTTTAATAGGATATCTGAGGCGCGTTCTTGCAGCGCTGGATCCAAAGATTTGACGATTCCATTGATCTCTAAAATTTTATTAATAGCGTTTTTCATGAGTATGCTTACGCGGAAAGTTTTTCGGAAATAATAAATTTACTATTTAGTATTTATACTTATATTTAATGATGCCAATAACTTGTAATGAAAATATTGTTGCGAAATAATAAGCCGACCGCCTATTGAGCTAAAGCGGATCGCTCATCCACTCAAACCGCCTAGGGTTTCAGGGTGTCCCATGCAAGCCGGGCACAGCCTAATCTTGCGGGGAAGGCGCGAATCGCGCCGAGGGCGTTTAGCTCGCCAAGATCATCCCCAGCCCCTGTCTCCAAGCCGTCAAGTAGCGCCAAACCATTCGCATGCAGCGCTGGATAATTCTGAAAGTTTTCGCGCATCGCCGCCTCAAGGAGCATGGAGGCACTGGCTTTGCAAATGGCACAGGCAGCACACTCAAAAGAAGCCGCTACCACTTTGCCCTCTTCCAACCTGATGTAGAAGGTTAGCTTGTCGCCACAGAGCGGATTGTGCCCTTCTCGTGACTCGGTATAATCTAACAATACACCGTAATGGCGTGGGTTTTTATTATGGTCGAGGATCGTTGCTTGATACAACTCGTGTAAAGTTTCCGTATCTTCTTTCATTTTTTATACTCAGACAAAAGCGGTTCGCTGGGTATATTTAGCCGAAAAACTTCCGGAGTTTGTGCACTGCTGCGATGAGCCGCTCGACCTCATCCATGGAATTATAAAAGGCAAAGGATGCGCGGGCGGTTGCCGCCAAACCAAATGCCTTGAGCAATGGTTGAGTACAGTGATGGCCTGCCCGAATAGCAATACCATCTGCGTTCAGGAAGGTTCCGATATCATGCGGATGTAAGCCCTCGATCATAAAAGACAGGACCGAAGCTTTTTGAGGCGCCGTTCCAAAGATACTTAAGCCGGGCACTTCGAGAAGACCTTTTGTAGCTACCTCCAAAAGCTTTTGTTCGTGAGCCAGTGCAGCCGCGCGGTCAAGGCCGCTCAGGTAATCAATGGCAGCGCCTAAACCCATCACGCCCGCAATATGCGGAGTGCCCGCCTCAAATTTGCCCGGCAAGCCCTTGAATGTTGTTCCCTCAAAATCGACCACCTCGATCATATCTCCCCCGCTTTGGTAGGGTGGCAAACGTTCCAGCCATTCGCGCTTACCCCACAAAACCCCTATTCCGGTTGGCGCAAATAGTTTGTGCCCCGAAAAGACAAAAAAGTCGCAATCCAGTTCTCCCAAGTCAACTGGCGCGTGCGGTACTGATTGCGAACCATCCAACAACACGGGAATATTTTTCGCGTGTGCCATTTCGATCAATTCCGCTGCGGGATTGATCGTACCAAGGGTATTAGAAGTATGCACAAAGGCAAAAATGCGGGTGCGGTCATTTAGGAGCGCCGGCACCGCTTCCATGTCCAGCGATCCGTCTGGCAACACTGGAACAACCTTTAATTTTGCACCTGATTTTTCAGCCGCTATCTGCCAGGGCACGATATTGGCGTGATGCTCCATGTGGGTGATTAAAACTTCATCCCCTTCATTCAAGACAGACTCCGTAAAACCGTGCGCGATAAGATTGATACTTTCGGTCGCTCCGCGCGTAAATATCACCTCGGCCTCATCTTTTGCGCCTAAAAAATCAGCTAGCTTGGAGCGGGTCGCCTCGTAGGCCTCCGTCAATTGCTCGCTCAAATAATGAACCCCCCGGTGGATGTTGGCATTTTCCTGCGCATAGTACCGCTGCAAGGCTTCAATCACTGCCTGCGGTTTTTGCGCCGTTGCGGCATTATCCAAATAGGTAAGCGGACGCTCTCCGACCTCCCGACTTAAAATTGGAAAGTCAGCACGGATTGCCTGAATATCAAAATCTTTGTGAGCCATGCGGAATGCGGGGTTCTCTAACTATAGTAACTATTATGTGTCCTAAATGCTTTTTGGCAAATGCTCGTGTTCATTGGCGAAAAACACCCCACCCTAGGCTTTCTGGGGAGGCTTTGCCTTGAGCTCGAGCAATGCTTTCATTTCCATACCGGGCCGATAGTCCATCAAGGCATCAAACACCAAGGGTAATTCCGAACGCACCGCCACCTCCTTTTTTATACCCTCAAAATGATAAGTGAATAAAATTTCATTCGAGTGTAACATCAGGCGCTTGATTCCGGTTTCTTGTTTAACATCACGATTAAAGCTGAAACTACCATAGGTTCGGTCGCCCACGATGGGTAGTCTGTGCTTGCGGCATTGAATACGCAATTGATGCGTGCGCCCGGTCACCGGCATCAACTTTATCAGTGTGAGCGGAAATCCACCCACCGTTTTCCGAATCAACTGATAACGCGCCTTCGCTCTCAAGGGAACCGCATTTTTGATGATTCGTTTCCCGTTCCTGCGATCCTTCATAAGACGGTCATCCCAGACGCCCCCGGTACTCTTATATGTCCCTTTCACGACGGCATAGTAAATTTTCGCAACGGTGTGGCGCGCAAAGGCCTCTTTTACAACCGGTGTCAGCGATTTGTTTAGCGAAAGCAAAATCACACCCGAGGTCGCAGAATCCAAACGGTGAATCAAATCAACCTGTCGCTCCCGACCCTCCGCATCTGTCCATTGGTAACATTCCGCCTTCAAATCATAGAAGGCGTTGAGCAGAGACCGCTGCTTGTCCCGGCGGTTATTCGGATGCGACATCAAACCCGCCGGTTTCTCAAGCGCGAGCAATCCGTCCTCGTTACAATCGAGAATACGCACCCCCTTGCCCAAAGGCAGACCTTCCAATTCTTTTTTTTCAAATTTCATTGGTAAATAAACAATACCGTCAGTGTTCGCGCTTCCCCGTAAACCTCAATCATTTCCTTTGTCCATGGACGAAATTCCCGGGGCTTTGAAATGGCGTTTTCGCAAATGATTCGCGCGATCTCGCTGGCATTTGATTGCTTTGCCCTTACGTCCTTTACCGTACCATCGGCATGCATCGTGAATTCCACCAGCACGCGGGCATTGATATCAATCGGTTGGTAGTAATTGATATCCTGATACCAGCCGCTCACCACCGCTGCAAAAAACTGCTGTTGATACTCTCCGAATTCGCTGAAGGTCGCATCAATCGCCAATTTCCCCCGACGCGCGGCACCGCCCGCGCTTTGCATCAAGGGCCCCATCACCAGCTTGGGATCCAATCGCGGGCGCGGTTTCGCCTTTGACGGCACTCCCGCCGCATCCAATACCTCCGTCGCCTCCGCAACTCTGGGTTCATAAATACGAAGCGCACCATCCGCTTCCCCGGTCGCCACTGCAGCAAGCTCGTCCAACAGCGCACTCCCCTGACCACCCGCCTCCGGCAAAGTTGTTTCTTTAACAAATTTCGGCCGTTCCCGCCCCTTTGGCGGAAGCAGCATTGGAGTAGCAGATTTTTCTATACGGACGGACTCTTGCCCACTTGGCGCCTGTGGCGGCACGGGTGCACTCGACAACTGCCCTTCCAGAATTTTCTGCGATTGCTCCATCCCCTCCACTCTTGGTTTATTTTCTCCCGTCAACGGAGCGGGGCTTTCATCCGCCGCCTGCTGATTGCGAAAGGAATAATTCCGTGACTTATCCGGCGTATTATCCGCAACATCAGGATTCGCCTCCACGAAATGCATGTCCTCCGGCTTCAACTCCAGCAATTCCAGCTCTAAAGCCTCAGGTAGCACTTCACTCATTTCGGATGCCTGCGGCAGTAGACGCTCGGGAATAGTATAAAGTAAGACCAGGTGTAATAAGACCGAAATAACAAAAGCCCATAGAGCATGACTTCCCCATTTACCTTCTGCGGGAAGGTACGCGTTTGCTGCGCCGGTTACTGATCCATCAATCGACATAAACTGAAAGGCTATTCAAGCGTTGAGAGCTTAAAATCAAACACCTGTTCCCTCAAAATTTCAGCCAAACGTTGAATAGGCAAGCCCATCACATTTTCCACCGATCCCACAACCGAATCGATAATCATATCGCGACCTTCCTGAATCCCATACGCCCCTGCCTTGTCCAGTGGATTCACAAGGCTGTGATAACTTTCAATCACCGTCCCGCTCAAATCCTTAAACCGTACTTCGCTCGCCTCCACAAAATCACACTTATAATACCCTAAGCCCCAACGCAATGCCACCGCAGTGTAGACCAAATGCACCCGCCCCGAGAGCAATTCCAGCATCTGTTTTGCCTCAGCATGATCCCGAGGCTTGCCCAAAACCTTCCCATCCACCGAAACCGTGGTGTCTGATCCCAAAACCAGGCAGTTACACGCCCCTGCCGCCACCGCATCTGCTTTCAAAGCGGCATTGTGCGCCACCATCCATTCAGGACCCCGCGCCGCACACTCCGATTCCTCCACCGGAGCCACCGCTATCTCAAAATCCAAGCCCAAACGACCGAGCAATTCCCGCCGACGCGGGGATGCCGACGCCAGAATTAACTTCTCAGGTGCGGGTTGCTTTGATTCCATCTTCCCGCATCATTCATTTGCAATCGTCCGCAAACAAACAAATTCTATCGATCAGCCATCTTCTTCGAGCGCATGAAAATCGGAATAGCACAGATTAACCCAACCGTCGGTGACCTCTCCGGCAACTGCGCCCGCCTGCTCGACGCCTATACCGAATTGGTCAACGCGGGCGCGGAACTCGTCCTCGCTCCCGAACTCGCCACCTGCGGTTACCCGCCCCGCGACCTCCTCTTTAAATCCAGATTCGTCAGCGATACACAAGAAGCACTCGCCTCCCTCGCTGCCAAAACCGGATCCGTCCCCCTCATCACGGGAACCGTCATCCACGAGAACGGTGACTGCTACAACGCCGCCGCATGGTGCGAAAACGGCGTCATCCAAACACTCGGGCGCAAATCCCTCCTGCCCACCTACGACGTCTTTGACGAATCCCGCTACTTCAAACCCGCCGCTGCACCTACCCTTCACCACTGGAACGGACTCAAAATCGGACTCACCATTTGCGAGGACATCTGGGCCCAATCCGGCCTGCCCGACAACGCCCGCTACCCGGCCGATCCCCTCAGCGAACTCGCAGGCGAAAAACTCGACTACCTCCTCAACTTATCCGCCAGCCCTTGGCAGTCGGGCAAAGCAGGCCAACGCGAAGCACTCGTCCGCGCCGCCGCCGAACGCTGCAACTGCCCTGTCATTTACTGCAACGCCGTCGGGGGTAACGACGAGCTCATCTTTGACGGCGGCAGCATTGTCCATCATCCCCAACGCGGCATCCTAGCTGGACTCGCCTCTTTCAAAACCGAAAACGCCCTCATCGACCTTTCCCAAGCCGAAAACACCCACATCTCACCCCATTACAATCCCGTTGGTATGGCCGCCATCCATCAGGCGCTCGTCCTCGGCCTGCACGATTACGCCCATAAATGCGGATTCAAACGCGTTCTCCTCGGACTCAGCGGCGGCATCGACTCCGCCGTAGTCTGCGCCATCGCCGCCGAGGCCGTGGGCCCGGAAAACGTCATCGGCATCGCCCTGCCCTCCGCCATCTCCAGCGAGCACAGCCGCAGCGACGCCGCCGACCTCGCCCAAAGGCTTGGCATTCAATTCCATGAAATCCCCATCAGCAAAACCGTCGCCTCCGCTGAACAAGCCCTCCAACCCCTCTTCAAGGATTTACCCGCCGACGTCACCGAAGAAAACCTCCAGGCCCGCGCCCGCGGACTCCTCCTCATGGCGCTCTCCAACAAATACGGCGCCCTCCTCCTCACCACCGGCAACAAGAGCGAAATCGCCGTCGGTTACTGCACCCTTTACGGCGACATGTGCGGCGGCCTTGCCGTTATCTCCGACCTCCCCAAGATGAAAGTCTACGCCCTCGCCCGGCACCTCAACGCCGATCACGACCGCATCCCTAACAACACCATCGAAAAACCACCCTCCGCCGAACTGCGCCCCGACCAGGCCGACTCCGATTCCCTACCCCCATACCCCGTCCTCGACGGCATCCTTCAACTCTACGTCGAGGCAGGCCGTTCCCGCGCCGAAATCGTCGATGCGGGTTACGAGCGCGAAACCGTTGATGCTATTGTGCGCCTCGTTGACCTCAACGAATACAAACGCAAACAAGCCGCCCCAGGACTCAAAACCACCCCCCTCGCTTTCGGCGTCGGACGCCGCATCCCCATCGTCCAGAAATACGTTAACTAAACACCTTCAAGCTCACCCACCTTTTCATGGAAAACGACCTCAGCTCATCCGCACTCTTAGAAAAAGCACAGGCACTCATGCCCGGCGGCGTTAACTCACCCGTCCGCGCCTTCCGCTCCGTTGGCGGCAGCCCCTTCTTCACTACCCGCGCCGAGGGCGCCCAACTCCACACCAGCGACGACCGCGCACTCATCGACTACGTCTGCACCTGGGGCCCCGCCATTCACGGTCACAACGACCCCAGCATTCGCGCCGCCCTCACCGCCGCCCTCGACCGCGGCACCAGCTTCGGCACTCCCAACCCCGACGAAGTCACTATGGCGGAACACATCATCGACATGGTCCCCTCCGTCGAAAAAGTCCGCATGTGCAACAGCGGCACCGAAGCCACCCTTTCCGCCGTCCGACTCGCTCGCGGATTCACCGGGCGCGACAAAATCATCAAATTCGCGGGCTGTTACCACGGCCATGTCGATTCCCTGCTCGTCAAGGCCGGTTCCGGTGCCCTTACCCTCGGTAACCCAGACAGCGCCGGCATCCCTGCCAGTTTTGCCGCCGAAACCATCGTCCTCGAATACAACGACCCCGAAGCTGCCCAAGCCTGCTTCTCCCAACAGGGCGACCAAATCGCCGCCGTCATCCTTGAACCCTACCCCGCCAACTGCGGCCTCATCCTCCCCGACCCCGGCTACCTCGAAACCCTCCGCAGCCTCTGCACCCAGCACGGCGCCCTCCTCATCTTCGACGAAGTAATGACCGGATTCCGTCTCGCCTCAGGCGGCGTGCAAGAACTCGTAGGCATCATTCCCGACCTTACCGCCCTCGGGAAAATCATCGGTGGCGGCCTCCCCGTAGGCGCCCTCGGCGGCAAAGCCGATATCATGGATCACCTCGCCCCCCTCGGCCCCGTCTACCAGGCCGGCACCCTCAGCGGCAACCCCCTCGCCATGGCAGCCGGAATCGCCTCACTCGAAAAACTAAAATCACACAATCCCTACCCCCGCCTCGATGCCATGGGCTCACAAATCGCCCAAGCCCTCCGCGACGCCGCCCGCCAAAAAGGCATTCCCCTCCAAGTCCCCCAAGTCGGCTCCATGTTTGCCCTCTTCTTTGCCGACCAACCCGTACGCAATTTTAACGACGCTACCACCAGTCATACCAAAAAATTCAAACAACTTTTCAACCACGCCCTCGAAAATGGCATCTACCTGCCCCCCTCTCCCTACGAAACCTGTTTCATCAGCAACGCCCACCAAAGCCAGCACATCGAGCAAACCATTGAAGTCCTCGTCAAAGGGATCCACGCCCTCGACACATAGAAGCCAATAACCGCCTTCGTCAGGGCGACGACGGACAAGTCGCGGGCCATTCCCTTATTCCCGTGAATTCGTGTCCATTCGTGGTTTCTTAAAGGTTCAAGACTCAACGTTCGATGTTCGTAGTTCCTCAGTGCCACCCTTCCCTACCCAAGCGATCCGCAAGATTTGTGGTTTACAACCTCCTACCTTTGCAGTATAGAGTTAATTAGACATTTGTTTAGATCACACGTATTTATTGAAACTATATCGTAAAGTTTGTGTGCTGCTGAAAACGAGGTTTGTTGAGTGCTATCCATGAGATACTTTAATATCAATTTACTGCTCCTACTGGGAATGATAGGTTCGCTACCAGCGGCGATCAACATGTCGTTGCAGTTCATCGCCAATGCGAGTAATGAATTGAGTGCGCTGCAGCAAAGCTATTTTACAGATGGGCTGAATTTCTGGCAGTCTCGGCTTACGGGCTATCAGGATGGAGTGACCCGGGACTGGGTATTGACGGTGGACACGTTCTCGCAAGCGGCGCAAAACGGCGGTATCATCTTGGGCAGTGCGGGTGCGGCCGACTTAGCCTTATCGAATTTCGTGGCGGGCTCGTCTTATTCGCACGGGCGGTTCATTTATACAACTTCAGGAGTAGCGCAATTCAACACCCATCCGGATGCGGGCAATCTGGGGATTAACCCTCTAACGATTCGGCACGAGATCGGGCACGCATTGGGTATTGGCATCGTCTGGGAGGCGAATGAGATCTATAATGACGGTAATCCCAACAACAATTTTTCCTACTTAGTCAACGACTTGCCCTATGAGCGCGTTCTAGCGGGTGGCACACCGGGGCAATACATGGGCGCTTCTGCGCTGGCAGCCTATCGGGAGGAGTACGATCCGGATGCCAATTACATCCCGATCGAGCTGGACGGCGGTCCAGGAACGGCGCACGGCCACTGGAATGAAGTGACCGATCATTTCTCCATTGAAAATCAGGCGGGCTTTGATGCAGACCCTGGGGACGGTTCTGCCGCGCCCATCGTCACGGCGGGGGAAAATGCGGGGGAGTCGCTGGATGATGAATTGATGTCCGGGACTTTGAGCGGAACGGCCTACTTGAGTGATACCACTTTGGCGTCAATGGAAGACATTGGCTACACCATAGTGCCCGAACCCGCAGCCTTTGCGCTGATAATAGGTCTTCTGGGCGGGCTGAGTGTTCGGCGCCGACTGAAAGACCGATGTTAAAGCTACTCCATCGGGAAATCGGCGAGGAGTTCCTCGGCGGTCCAGGGCTCGGTGCGCGAACCGTAGGTAGCGTGATAGCCTTCCAGTGCCTCAACGGTGACTTCCGGGGCGCTGTTACCCCACTCCTGACGGATGTAGGTTAGCACCGCCGCGATTTGTTTTGGCTTGAGGTTGAGTCCGTTGGGACCAAAGGCGGGCATGTTGCCGTTGTAGGTTTCACCGAGCACGGAAATGGGGCCATTGAGGCCGTTGATGAGGATGCGCGCAAGGCGTTCCTCGTTACCGATCACCCATTCGGATTCCACTAATGGCGGGAAGGCTCCGGCAACTCCGAGTCCGGTAGTCTGGTGGCAGGCCACGCATTGTCCGCGGAAAATGCGGGCGCCGATTTCAGCGAGGGGTTTTTCTTCAATTACCACTTCGCCTGCACCACCTTTGGCGTCGGGATCATAGGCATCCCAACGGAAATCCTGCGAGTAGTTGGAAAAATAATAACCGCCCCAAAAAGCGAGCAGCGAGATCATGGTGAGCAGGCTGATCGGGATCGGTGACTGCTTTTCGTGTGGTTCCTTGCGCTCGCGCTTGAGCTGCGGGGCGTGGATAGCTTGCATCTCTGCGTCCTGCATGGCAGCAGTCTCTAAATTGCCGTTGGGCGTGGAATCCTGTGATGTGGTATCGTCGCTCATTAGTCCAGGATGGGTGCTTCGGGAAGGCTGTAATTGATTTTGAGACTGAGCAGATACTCCACCAAAGCTTTCGCGCGGCGGGTGGGTATGATTTCATAACCCGCAGGCGGGGCGTAGGGCGAGTCCGCGGGAATGGCGACCGCATCGGCCGAGGGTGCACCGTCGATGGGTTGTACTTTATAGAGGAAGGCAAAAGAAGGCATGTTGGAACCCTTGGAGGTGATCTGCGGGTTATAGAGGTGTTTGTGGTGCCATTCGCGGCCCCCTTCGCCCTGAAGGCGCCCACCGACATTCACGAGGTCGGGGCCGGTGCGCATGGTGCCGAGGAGGACGCGGCTTTGGGAAATGTAATCACGCGGGACGGTGGCGCGTTGCGCCCAACCGCGGGCCACGTCGGCACCGAAGGATTCGCGGCGGGATTGCTGACTGTGGCAATAGATGCAGCCCATGGAAATATAGACTTCCTTGCCCTGAAGGGCGACCCCGCCCTCTTTGAGGGGGTAGCGGGTTTCGCCTTCCGGCATGACAGGGTTACCGTTTTCGTCCGCCTCAAGGGTTTCGGTGGTTTGCTCGAGGGCACCAAACTGGACATGGCTGGTGAGGACGATTCCGGTAAAGGAAAAGGCCAACATGAAAAAGATGCCGAGGAAGAGGAGTGGTAGACTTTTCATTAGACTGCCCCCTCCTCTTTGGGATTGAGCAGGGTTGGGGTGTCCTTCGAACGGAATTTACCCGCCGCAAAGAGCATCCAGAAGAAGTTGACCGCAAAGGCGACGTGGGCAACCAGCAGGAGGAACCCGGAAATAGAACGTGCCTTGAGCCAGGGCATAGTGCTTTGAACCACGTCGAGGAAAGCGATCTCGGGATTGTTCATTTGAAGACCCTGAATCCAGCCGCCGATCTGCAGAGCGAAAACCATGAGCAGGATGCCAAGGGCACTGCCCCAGAAATGAATCTTTATCAGGGAAGCAGAGGGCCATTCCCGTTGGAGCATACGCGGCATCATGTAGTAAACCCCGCCAAAGAGGATCATTCCGAAGAAGCCGTAGGCGCCGTGGTGGGCGTGCCCTACCGTAAAGTGGGTAAAGTGGGTTACGAGGTTGACATCGCGCAATGCCATTGCCGAGCCAATAAGGCTGACGAAGGTGTAGTTGATAGCGCCGAAGACCACGAATCGAATGGTGGGACTGCGCCAGCCTTCGCGGTGGAGTCCGACCACGGTCATATGGTGATTGATGGCGACGACCACGACCGGGATGACCATCATAACCGAGGCTACGATACCGGCCGAGATGAGCCAGACAGGAACGGGCCCGCCGATGAGGTGGTGCACGCCCGCCCAGTTATAGAAGAGTGCCAGTGACCAGAATCCGAGAACGGATAGGTAATAGGAATAGATGGGGCGACCAAGGACTTTTGGAATCAGGTAATACGCTACCCCGAGCGCCATGGGCGTAAGCCAGAGCCCTAATACGTTGTGAGCAAACCACCAGTTGGTGATGGACTGCACCACACCTTGAGCGGGCGCCCAGATAATCATGATCTGAGCAATGATGTAGAGCCAGGGAAACCAGAAGAGCGCGCCGAGGAAATACCATTGGGAAACATAGACGTGTTCCCCTTTGCGGAAACGGAATGCCATGACGCCCCAAATGCCGACCAGAATATAGGAGATGGCGAGCAAGGGGGTGGCGTAGCGCGGGATCTCAAGCCATTCGACGGACGTGATGTCGCCTTTAACAATGCCGGCGATACCGACGGTGAGCCCGATATTCCAGAAGGCACCCGCGATAAGGAGCAATCCCCCGTGACGGATGGGAGCCCGGCAAAGCCGTGCCATGATCCAGAGGCAAACCCCGAAGATCATGTTGTTACCAAATCCAAGTGCCATGGAATTCAAGTGGGCGGCACGCATGCGGCCGAAGGTGCTGTATTCACTGCCCACCGCGAAGCTGGGTTCATGCAACTTGATCGCCGCGATGAGGGCGAAAATCGTGCCGAGCAGTAGCCAGCCCACCGCCGAAACGATGAAAAATATGGATGCCGAGCGAATGGAACGGTCGATTTCGCTCAACTCCGCCCGCATGGACGGGTCATTCGTGGTATAGGGAATGACCGTGCCTTTGGTGTTTTCGGTGCTGTCGCTCATATCAAAAATTAACGTTTTTCGGGAAAGGTATCAGAGAGTTCGCCTTCCGGTTCCTCATCGGTAAAGATGACCTTTGACTGCGCGTCCATATTGCGGAAGTGCCCGCGATTGGCAGCCCAGTAGAGCATGTATACTGTGACCGCGAAGAAGAAGACCCCCAACACGATGATCGGCAAAAGTTCTAGATAATTTTCAACTGGCATTACTCAAGCACTTGGTTTGGGGCCTCGGCAGGTGCTTCGGCGATCGGGCTTTCGTTGGCAGTATAGTGATTCAGGGTCAATTCTTTGGCAAGCTCGATTGGGATACGAACGGTTCCGGCCTCCTTATCAACGACGGCGAAGCCATTGAGCTTGGCGATACCAGCGGCGCGCGCCTCGTCGGCTTTTGCCTGACGTTCCGCAACGACGGCACTGTCCACCGGTTCTGCGCGGTTGGGCAGGTAGGCAATGTAGATAATGACCGCGAAAATAAGGATCGCGCCCAAGGCACCAATAAAGGTGAAGCTGCGGTTTAGAAATGCGGGTGTGGAAGACGACATCGTGGTTTTACTCAATGTAGTTAAGAGAATTTTCAATATTGGGGTCACGTACCGGAATCGGCTCTGCTTTGTTCATACTTCGGCAGAAGCCCCAAACACAGAAACCCCCAAATCCTAATATAGCGGCAATATCAAAGATTTCCACCGTGAAGGGACGAACAGTATAACCGTAGGCATTGTCCGCGGGAATCTTGCCCGGCACAATGTTCCAATAGAGATCGATGATGTGAAAAATCAGAATCCATGAGGAGATTGCCACGGTGCGCCATACGACCACCTTGGTCTTGTACCACAGGAGGATAAGGAAGGGGATGAGGAAGTGGCCGAAGACGAGGCACATGCTGATGGGCCACCAGCCGTTTTT
>CBFHXZ010000004.1:0-42345 GCA_965659965.1 Coraliomargaritaceae bacterium | reverse complement strand
CGGTGGAGCCTTTGTTTCCATAAACCGCAATACCCTGTTGCACGGGCTTGCCGTCAAGATCCTCGGCTTTGCCGAGGGATTCCATGATGAGCTGTTGCAGGTATTTGGAGAAAAGCATGAGGCGATCCTTGTAGGGAAGGACGACCATGTCCTTGGCGCCGACACCATCGGTGGCAAAATACCATATAAGCGCCAAAAGGGCGGCGGGGTTGCGACTTGTTTCGGTCGAGCGAGTGGCAGCGTCCATGGCTGCCGCTCCCGCGAGCATGCGATCAATCGCAATACCCTGCAGGGCGGCGGGGAGTAAGCCGACCGCAGCCAATTCGGAGGTGCGACCTCCAACCCAATCCCACATGGGGAGGCGGGTAATCCAGCCCTCCGATTCAGCGAGGGCGTCGAGTTTGGAATTTGCGCCGGTGATGGCGATGGCGTGTTGGGAAAAATCAAGACCAGCTGAGCGGTATGCGGCGTGTGCTTCGAGCATGCCGTTGCGTGTTTCTGCAGTCCCACCCGATTTTGAAATGACCAGCGCGAGGGTTTTGCCGAGTTGCCCGTCCAAAGCCGCAAGGGTCCGGTCGATTCCGTCGGGGTCGGTGTTGTCGAAGAAATGCAGCTTGAGCTTGTCACGCTTTGGACAACCCAGGGCATCCGCCACAAACTGGGGACCCAGAGCGGAGCCACCGATTCCGATGATGAGACAATGCTCGAAAGTGCCTGCAGAGCCTTTCAGTTCCCCCGAGTGAACGCGGGCAGCGAGGGACTTGATTTCTGAGAGGCAATCCGCGATTGCGGTTTGTAATTCCTCGCTTGGAGCCAGCGCGGCGTTGCGCAACCAGTAATGCCCAACCGCGCGGTTTTCGTCGGGGTTGGCAATGGCACCGCCCTCAAGTGCTGCCATCGCGGCAAAGGCCGACTGCATTTTGGGTTCCATTGAGGCAAGATAGCCGTCCGGAAAATCGATACGGCTGATGTCGAGCGCGAAGCCTAGCTCCTCAAGGTGGAGGTAGTGTTGTTTGAAACGTTCCCAGGACATGTGGAAATTTGTTTGAAGCAGGATTAAAGATTTTTATCGGTGACGGCACCTTCCGAGGCGGTGGCGACAAGGGCGGCGTATTTGCCGAGAACGCCGCGCCGGGTTCCGGGGCCACGGGGTTTGAAGGCCGCCATGCGTTGGTCGTATTCTTCCGGAGGGATGCAAAGATTGATGGTGTTGGCGACCGCGTCGATCTCGATGGTATCACCGTTTTCGACAATGCCGATGGGGCCGCCACAGGCAGCCTCGGGAGTGATGTGCCCGACGTCAAAGCCATGACTGCCACCCGAGAAACGACCGTCGGTGATGAGGGCAACGTCCTTGATGAGTCCGCGACCCGCAACAGCGCTGGTAGGGGAGAGCATTTCCCGCATGCCCGGCCCACCAACCGGGCCCTCGTTGCGGATTACCACGACATCGCCCTTGACGACATCGCCGCGGAGAATGCCCACGAGGGCTTCTTCTTCTCCCTCATAAACTTTCGCGGTACCCTTGAAGTGCAGTCCTTCTTTTCCGGTTATTTTACCGACGGCGGCCCTGGGCGCGAGGTTGCCGCGCAGGATTCGCAGGTGGGTGCTTTCCTTGATGGGTTGGTCCCAGGGGCGGATGATATCCTGTTCGTCTGGATAGGCTCCGTAAGCCCGTCCCTCCGCGAGGGATTCCGCAATGGTTTCGCCCGTCACGGTGAGGCAGTCCCCATGGAGCAAGCCACGGTCCAGCAGGAGCTTCATCATGGGGCGTATGCCGCCAATCCGGATGAGGTGACTCATGTTGTACTTGCCGAAGGGTTTCAGGTCTGCGAGGAGGGGAATGCGTTCGCCGATAGTGGCGAAATCATCGATGCTCAAATCGACTTCGGCGGCATCCGCGATAGCGAGGAGGTGCAGGATAAGGTTTGTGGAACCGCCGAGGGCGAGGCAGGTGGTAATGGCGTTTTCAAAGGCCTGACGGGTCATGATATCCCGGGGCTTGAGTCCCGCCTCCAGCATTTTGACCACTGCAGCACCCGCTTGCTCGCAATCGCGGCGTTTGGCTTCGCCGACCGCCACTTGGGCACTACTGCCCGGTAGGCTCATGCCAAGTGCTTCGATGGCGCTCGCCATCGTGTTGGCGGTATACATGCCACCGCAGGAACCCGGCCCCGGAATGGCGTATTTTTCAACCTCTTTTAGTTCTTCATCCGTTAATTCACCTTTGGCATGCTTGCCCACCGCTTCAAAAACCGAGACAATATCCATCGGGCGACATTCATCTTTGTCGGTCGGCATGAAGCCGGGGAGAATGGTGCCGCCATACACAAAGACCGCAGGGCGGTTGAGGCGCGCAATGGCGATCATAGCGCCCGGCATATTTTTATCGCAACCACCAATCGCGACCAAACCATCAAAGCCTTCGGCGGCACAGGCGGTTTCGATGGAATCGGCGATGACGTCACGCGAAACAAGACTGTAACGCATACCCTTGGTGCCCATGCTGATCCCGTCGGTAACGGTGATGGTGTTGAAACTGACGGCGCGGCCTCCGGCGTCATTAATGCCTTTGTAGGCGTGCTCGCCCAGTTCCCCGAGGTGCACATTACAGGGGGTCATGTCGCTGGGAGAGCTCGCGACCGCAACCTGAGGTTTCTTAAAATCGTCATCCTTAAAGCCCACGGCCCGGAGCATCGCGCGGGCAGGGGCGCGGTCGGGGCCGTCAACAACGACGGATGAATGCGGACGGGTGTTTTTTTCAGCCATAATCAGGGAATTGTTTTAGTCTGGAAGGGAGCCTAAAGGCAACCCCACAAAAAGGAAGGCAATGAAAGAGTAAGGACAACTCTGTTTTTTACTGTTCATGCCCCCAAAGTTCGCTTTGCATGTAAGTTAAACCAATGGAATCCGACCTTAACAAGACCCTTGAAGCACTCCTGCTCTCCACCGCAGAGCCCATTACCCTGAAAACGCTGGGGGAGGTCTTCGCGCGCCATCACCGTGAAGAGGCGGAGGCCGCGGAGGATGAAGCGGGTGCCGACTTGCCCACCGCAGTGAAGCCGGCTCAAATTCGCGATGCCCTTACGGCTTTGATTGAATCTGCAGAAGCGGAAGACAAGGCGTACCGAATCGTGGAGGGGCCAAACGGGTTTCAGATTATGACCGCCCCGGCACATTCCGACTTTGTGCGTTTGCTGCGCAAGGAACCGCGTCCCATGAAGTTGAGCCCGGCGGCGCTGGAGACGCTTTCGATTGTCGCCTATCGCCAACCGGTCACGCGTGCCGAGATTGAGGCGATCCGCGGGGTTTCCTCAGATAGTGCCCTCAATCGTTTGATTGAGCATGAATTGGTGCAGGTCACCGGACGGGCGGAGCTCCCCGGGCGACCCATTCAATACGGAACCACGGATCAATTCCTGGAATTCACGGGATTGCGCGAGCTGGATCAATTGCCCGCGTCCGATGTTTTGAGCAACCATCAGATTGATGACTGGATGCGCGCGGGGGAAGACCCCGCACCCGAGCCGAGCGACAGCGATGTTGGCTTGGCAGCGGAGCCGCGTCCGGATGAATTACCGCTCAATCAGGAATATGCCGAGATTGAGTGGCAAAAAGAGAATGCCGAAAGCGATGCGGCGGACACCGCCGTGGAACCAACCGGGAAGGAGCAATAAAATGGCGGATGAAATAAACGAGCAACTCCAACCCCACCGCGAGGCCATTGATGCCATCGATCGCGAGATGGTACGTTTGTTAAACGAGCGCGTTGAGGAAGCCGGTGCGATCGGTAAAATCAAGCATGCCAGCGGCGCGCCGTATTATGATCCTTCACGGGAAGCGCAGGTCATGGACAAAATCGCGGCCTTGAATTCCGGCTCCCTGAACCCCTCGGCTCTGCGTGCCATTTACCGTGAGATTATTTCAGCTTCCATCGCGCTCGAGAAAAAACTGGTGATTGCCTATCTCGGGCCGGAGGCGACCTACACGCACCAAGCGGCAGTTCGTAACTTCGGGGTGAGCCTCGATTATCGCCCGATGAAAACCATCTCGGACGTCTTCACAGAGGTGGAGCGCGGAGAGGCGGATTACGGTGTTATTCCCATTGAAAATTCCACCGAGGGCGCGGTCTTTCACTCTATGGATATGCTGGTGGATTCCGATTTGTATATTTGTTCGCAGGTATACCTGCCGATTGAGCATTGTCTGATTTCGCAATCCCCGCTTTCGGAGATCAAGGAGGTACATTCCAAGGATCAGGCGCTGGGGCAGTGCCGGGCATGGTTGCGCCGCAATCTTCCGGATGCGCAGTTGGTGGACACCTCCAGTACCGCGCACGCGGTGAAGTTGGCGAAATCGAGTCGTGCGGTTGCGGCAGTTGCCAGTGAATTGGCGGCGGAGTTGTATGAATTGCCAGTCGTTCAGCGCGGGATTCAGGACAAGACCGACAACGTCACCCGTTTCCTGGTGGTGGGCAAGACCGAGGCGCAGGCTTTGGGTTCCGGTCGCGACAAAACCAGTCTGGTCTTTTCCCTGAAAGATGAATGCGGGGCGCTGGAAAAAGTCTTAGAGGCCTTTGCCAGCCGCGGCATCAACCTCAGTAAAATTGAATCCCGCCCCAGCCGCCGGAAGGCATGGGACTATTATTTCTTCATCGATTTAATCGGGCATCGTGCGGATGCGGAAGTACAGGCAGCCTTTAAGGAATTGGAAGGGCATTGTTCCTTCGTGAAGTGGTTGGGGAGCTACCCCAACAGCGAACGCTAGTCCTGGTGCTACTCGCTCATAATTATTACCCGTAAAACTCGGCTTGTGCTTTGCGCTTAAACGTGCAGCCTCCCGCCATTGCTCCCGCTAGAAAAGGGTTCCATCTTTGGACCCGTGTGAGGGCATCACCAACCCGGATCCTATTTTATGCAAACTACATTTTCCGATCTTGGGCTATGCCCTGAACTGCTGGAGGGAGTGCAACGTTTGGGCTTTGAATCGCCTTCTCCTATTCAAGCGCAGACCATTCCAACGGCTTTGGCAGGTCGTGACATTGTGGGGCTTTCCCAAACCGGTTCCGGTAAAACGGCGGCCTTTGCCCTGCCGGCGCTCAATCAAATTGATATCGCGCGGGCGGAGACACAGGTGCTCGTCCTGTGTCCGACCCGGGAATTGGCGGTGCAGGTGTGTGAAGAGATCCACCGGCTGGGTGCGGCGCTGCCCGGACTGGGGGCGATTCCGGTTTATGGCGGGGCACCCATGGATCGACAAATCAAGGCGCTGCGTCGAGGCGTGCACGTCGTGGTGGGAACGCCCGGGCGTTTGATGGATCATATGAAGCGGGGCAATTTTAAGGGGGATGCGGTGCGCATGTGCGTCCTCGATGAGGCCGACCGGATGTTGGATATGGGCTTCCGCGATGACATGGAGGTCATTCTCGATGCCCTGCCGCGCGAACGCCAAACTCTTTTCTTTTCCGCGACGATGAACAAAGGGGTCAAGGGACTCATCAAGGCCTTCAGTCGCGATGCCGAACAGATTTCAATTGAGCGCAAGGCCCTGACGGTCGATACCATCGAACAAAGTTACTACGAGGTGCGCAACCGTTCGAAAATCGAGGTCATGTGCCGTTTGCTGGACTTGGAATCAGCGCCCCGTGGTATTGTTTTTTGTAATACCAAACAAATGGTGGAGGAGGCCTGTTCCGCTCTGGTGGCGCGCGGCTACCTCGCGGATCACATTCACGGAGACATCCCGCAGCGCACCCGCGAACGGGTCTTCCGGAAATTTAAGGCGGGGGATTTGGAAATGCTGGTGGCGACCGATGTGGCGGCGCGCGGATTGGATGTCGATGACGTGAGCATGGTCTTTAATTATGATTTGCCCTACGATCCTGAGGATTACGTGCACCGCATCGGGCGCACCGGGCGAGCAGGCCGATCCGGAAAATCCATTACTTTTGTTTATGGGCGGGACATTCACCGACTCGAAGCCATCGAGCGTTACACACGTCAAAATATTCCCCGTTGCAAGATTCCCACCCAGGAAGAAGTCGAGGGCCACAAAGCGGACAAGGTCTTTGACAAGGTTCGTGATCTTCTCGAGGCGGGCGTGCCGGAGAGCTACGGGCATTTATTCGACCGCCTGTTGGATGCGGGGCATACCCCGACTGAAATCGCGAGCGGACTGTTTCATCTTTTACGCGAAGAGGACAAACGCGAAAGCGAGACCATTGCGGAAGATTCCGAACCGTTCAGCGATCGCCCTCGCTCATTGGGCGGCGGGGGTAAAGGATCCTATCGCAAGGGCAAAAAGGGCGGTTATCGTCCCGGTCGAAAGCGCGGCGGGGGTCATGCTTCCGGCGGGAAATTCAAATCCAAGGGCAATGCCGGTGGCAAGGGGATGAGCTCGCACCGTCGCTTCAAACGCCCCAAAGATTAGGCCTTATTCAACACTAGCGGTGGTTTTGGAAACGGGTTCTTTTGCGATGCCCCGCACCCAGTCTGCCATGATGCGGGCGGTCTCGCGAAGGTAGATGTCAAAGGATTCCTCCTCCTCTTCTTCCTCGTTATCTGCCTCACTTGGATCCGGGTCGCTCATTGCCTCCGCTTGCTCAGTTTTGACTGGGGATTCCTCCGTTTCGATTTCAAGGCTTAGGTTTTGTATGGAGAGCGCTTCCTGCTCTTCGCTTATTTTGGTGAGGAATTCCTCGGTGGGGTAGTTCTTTTCGCGCAGAGCCTCGTAGGCCGTGTTCAATTGTTCCGCGTAGGCCTCGTCTTCAATTTTATCGGTGATGCGTTGGGCAAGGTGGATCGAAACCGCTTTTTCTTCAAAGCGTTTCTTGCGCCAGGCGATTTGTTTGCTGAGGAAGTCAAATTCTTCGAGGCTTGTTTGCCGTGCCATGCTGGCTTGTTCTAATGCCTCGATAAGCAGGGGATCGTTGGCGCCCGCAACACCGAGGGTCGACCAGTCCAATTCCGTCACGAGGGGATCAATTTGATTCCATGGCAGGGCATGGGGTAGGTCGGATTCCCCGATGGGGAGGAATTCGTTGCTGGAGGGAAGGATGATGTCCGAGGGGACACCTTCGAGTTGAGTGGAGGTGCCGCCGGGGAGGTAGAATTGTTTAATGGTGATCTTACTGGCAACGGGACGGGCAGCACTGGCGGGTTTGGAGAATTGTGGCAGGAAACTGAAGACCGGACGGTTGTTCATGTGGTAAACTTCCTGCACCGTGCCTTTCCCGTGGGTGGAGGAGTTGCCTATGACGAGGGCGCGTCCGTGGTCGCGTAGGGCTCCGGCAACGATTTCAGAGGCGGAGGCACTGAAGCGTGAGGTCAGTACAATCAGGGGGCCGCGCCAAACAATGCGGGGGTCGTTGTCCGGCAAAACATCAATCCGCCCGCTTTTATCGCGAACCTGCACGACGGGGCCGGTTGGGATGAAGAGGCCGGCAACCCGAACCGCCTCGGAAAGCAAGCCGCCGCCATTGTTGCGCAGGTCGAGTACGAGGCCTTCTGCGCCGGAGCTTTGCAATTTGTTGAGCAACTCGGCGATGTCGGCAGAGGTGGTGGTGAGGTTGTCGCCCATGCCGATGTTGCCGTAGAATGAGGGAAGGTGGATGACGCCTATTTTGCTGGGCGTGCCGGATTCATTGGGCACCTCAATGAGTTGAGCAGTGGCGAGGTTGGCAGTAAGCTTTACTTCGTCCCGAACGATAGAAACATCCTTGCGCGCGGAGGGGTCGGTGTCGGCGGGATGAATGAGCAGGCGTACCACGGTACCTTTTTTGCCTTTGATTTTTCGGACGACATAGCGGAGCTGCATATCGACGATGTCCTCAAATTCCCCATCCTTACCCTGGGCGACTCCTAGGATTTCATCACCTGCTCCGAGCTTGCGGGAAGCTTCAGCAGGGCCGCCGGGAAGGATGTCTTTGATGGTGCAAATGCCATCCTCGTCCTGAAGGAGGGCTCCAATCCCAACAAAGGAATTCTGAACGGCAGAGTTAAAATTTTCGAGTGTATCTGCGGAGAGGAAGGAGGAATGGGGGTCGAAGAGTTGAGTCATGGAATTGACGTAGGCTTCCTGCACCTCCGCAGCTTCACGCTGTTTGATGCGCCCAAGGCGACGGTCATAGCGGCGGCGTATCTTTGTTTTAGCCTGTTCCAGAATGTCTGCGTAGTATTCTGGGTCTTCGAGTAGGCGCAGCACGGTCTCGGGGTCAAAGTCTTCTTCGGAGTCGTCTTCGTCCGGAGCCATGTCGGGATTCATTTGTTGAAGTTCAATGGAGTCGAGTTTATCGAGCTTGCTTTCCGATGCCAGGGAGAGCATTTCGTTAATTAATTCGTATTTGATGCGTCGCTCCCAGAGGGCGTCGGCTTCGCTGGCATCGGCAGGCCAGGGAGCTTTTTTGCGGTCGGTGAAAAAGCTTTCTTCGACAGAAAAGTCAAAGTCCTGTTTGAGGCGGGCATGGATCCAGTCGGTGCGAGTTTCAATGCGTTCGCGGAAGGTTTTAAAGATTTCAAAGGCGGCGTAGAGATTACCTTTTTGAAGGAAGGCTTCCATGGCATCGGCAAAGCGAAAATAAAATTCATCGAGGTCGCTTTGAAGGAAATGCATTTGGCCGTAGTCAAAGCTTTTAACGTAGGCTTCGATGATTTCCTTTCCGTCGAGCTTGCCGATGGTGTCGCGGAGGTAATGGCGATTATTGATGGTGTTGACGACCCATCGGGTTTGGTCGCCCATTTCGGTCGTGGGGGCGAGGGGGACGTCCTCTACGGGAAGTGCGGAGAGCGGGAGAACAGAAACGGCGAGTATGGAAAAGCCGAGGCAAATTTTTTTCATGCGATTTATGTTTTTGGAATGCAGAGTGTGTTTAGGCGCTTAGGATAAATCCTGCCGAGCGCGATGGAGGGTGTCTTTTTCTTTTTGGTTGAGGGCATCAAAGCCCTTAGCGCTGATTTTATCAAGGATGCGGTCGACCTCCTGCTTGTCTTGATTGGTGGAGGGTCGGTTCACGGTGTAGCGAACCGGTGGTTTTTTGGGGCGGGCAAACCATTTGGGAAGCTCGATGCCGACCGAGTGCTTGCGTGAGAGGGAGGAAAAATTGAAGCGATGGCCGTAACGGTGAAAGAGGAAGCCAAAGCCGATTCCCCCGAGGTGGGCGGAATGGGCAATACTCGAGCCCGTGCTTCCTAATTCGTAGAAGAGGAGGCCAAAAAGAGAAATAGCGATGGCGATTTGGAGGAGGTATTTGGGTTTGATGGTAAGCGGAAGGACAAAGAAAAGGAGGAGGGTGATCGGTTGCTCCGGGTGGCGCAGGCAAAAGAATGCAATGAGGGCGAAAACCGCGGCGGAGGCTCCGATGACGACGGTACCTGAGTTGAAATGAAGGCCGAGGTAGAGGAGCCCGCCGGCAAGAGCACCACCAAGGTAGAGGATAAGGAAGGACTGGCGGCCGAGTTGCGGCTCCAGCACGCGCCCAAGAAAATAGAGCCCCGCCATGTTACCAATGATATGCAAAAAGTTTTGGATGCTGTGGAGAAAGCTGTAACTGAGCAGGGTCCAGACCTTAAGTTCCTGAAAATGGATCCCGCTGAGGGCAAACCATTCCTGGAAGAGGCGGTAATGGAGGCCCGGGAAAAACACGTTTACGATGTGTTGCAGGAGGAAGACCGCCACGGTTCCAAAGAGCAGGTAGCTGGTGGCGCTACGGGCGGGGCTCTCAGACGGGCGCGGCTCGCGCATGTAGGAACGATCGTAAATCATAAATGAGTATTTATAGTTAAAAGGCGGTGCTTGCCAATTAGCGAGACCCTAATGCAGGTGCGGATGTTCCTTTCTTCCCGCTTGACTTAGAGGATTTCTTTGTAGCATTTAAGGCATGGCAGAAAAAGATGAAAAATGGCCCGAAAACGTTAAAGGCAAGTTCTACGTGGACGAGCAATGTATTGACTGCGATCTGTGTCGCGAAACCGCGCCGGACAACTTCACCCGCTATGAAGACGGCGGTTATTCCTTCGTCTACAAGCAACCGGAATCGGATGCTGAGGTCGCCCTCTGCCAGGAGGCGCTCGAAGGTTGCCCGGTGGAGGCGATTGGTGAAGACGGCGAGGATTAGCCCTCAATTGCCGTTTCCAGAATCTTGAAGAGTTCGTCTTCGCTGACGCGTTTCTGCTCGCAGGTATCGCGGTCTCGCAAAGTGACCATGCCGTCTTTTTCAATGGTATCAAAGTCGATGGTGATACCAAAGGGCGTGCCGATTTCATCCTGACGGCGGTAACGTCGCCCGATGGCTCCGGAGGCGTCGTAGAAGACATTCCAGCGTCGCTGCAATTTGCGGTATAGTGTTTCGGCGTGCTCGACGAGCTCAGGCTTGTTTTTGAGAAGGGGGAAGACTGCGGCCTTGTAGGGGGCGATGCGGGGGCTGAATTTGAGAAGGGTGCGCTTCTCGGTCTTGCCCTTGTCATTGGGAACCTCGTCCTCGCAATATGCGGCGGTCAAAACTGCCAACAGCGTACGGTCTACCCCCAACGAGGGTTCAATCACATGCGGGACAAATTTTTCCTTGGAGGCTTCATCGAAGAACTCCATCGATTTGCCGGAAAATTGCTGATGTTGCTTGAGGTCGTAGTCTGACCGGCAGGCGATTCCCCAGAGTTCCTGTTCCCCGTGTGGGAATTGGAACATGAGGTCGGTGGTGGCCTGCGAATAGAAAGCGAGTTTGTCCTCGGGGTGGATGTCCTCAGTGATGGATTCGCGTGGCAGGCCGATGGCAACGAGCCAGTCGATGCAGGTATCGAGCCATTCGCGGTGAAGTTTGCGCCAGTCTGCCGAGGGGGCGATGAAATATTCAATTTCCATCTGTTCAAATTCGCGGGAGCGGAAGATGAAATTGCGCGGGGTGATTTCGTTGCGGAAGGCCTTGCCGATTTGAGCGATGCCGAAAGGGAGTTTCACGCGACCGGTATCAACAACGTTCTTGTAGTTGGCAAAAATTCCTTGTGCGGTTTCCGGTCGCAAATAAGCGGTGGCGGAATCGTCCGCGAGGGGACCGACCTTTGTTTCAAACATGAGTTTGAATTCGCGCGGTTCGGTGAGGGTTCCGGGTTCGGAGGCTTCTGGGCCGAGGGTTTGGGCGCGTTCGGCTTCGGTGCTTTCGGTGAATTCGCGTGCGGACTCACTGAGGGCAGCTTCATCAATACTCGCGGTCTTATCGCCTGCGAGGTCGCGGATTTTTTTCGCGAGCTTCAGGCGTGTCGCGGCATCGGTTCCTTCCATGAAGGCGATAAAGCCCGAGGGAGCGTCATTTAAATGAACCGGGCTGTAGAAGAGCTGATCCGCACGATAACGGCTCTTGGACTCGCGGCAATCGACCATCGGGTCCGAGAATCCGTCCACGTGACCGGAAGCCTGCCAGATGCGCGGGTGCATGATGATGCTCGAGTCCAGGCCGACGATATCATCGCGTAGCTGGACGAATTGACGCCACCATGCCTGCTTTATGTTGTTGCGTAGTTCGACGCCGAGGGGACCGTAGTCAAAGAACCCGTTGTAACCGCCGTAGATTTCGGAAGAGGGAAAAATAAAACCGCGTCGTTTACAAAGACCGACGATTTCGTCCATAAGGGCGGTGTTGGCAACAGCAGGAGCGTTCATATTCGCTTGAAAGAAGCATTGGGGGCGCAAACGGTCAAGATTAGGTTGCAGGAAGGAATGGAATCGCTAATTTGCTCCGAATGGCTAAAAAGGCACCGGCTAAGGATAGAGCGAGCTATGCCCACAAACTGGGGTTTTGGCAGCATGTATGGATGCGCGCGGTGTTATGCTTGCTGCGCACGTGGAGTGCGACCTTGCGCCTGAAGGCCTCGGATGCGTGCTGGGCAAAGCTGGAATACTTGGGCGAAGCGCCTGGCTTGGTCGTGCTTTGGCACAACCGTTTGTTTATGGCGCCGCAATTGTTGCGTTCCTATGGGGTGTTCGGACAAATGGCGGCGGTGGTCAGTGCCAGCAAGGATGGGGCATGGGTTACTAGGGGGCTGAACTTGTTTGGAATTCAACCTATCCGGGGGTCACGGCACCGGCGCGGTCGGGAGGCACTTCGTAAAATGGTTGCCGAGAGACAGGCAGGGAAAAGCATTATTCTTACACCGGATGGCTCTCGCGGCCCCATGTACGAGATGAAGCCCGGTGCGGCCCTGCTGGCTCGTGAAACCGAATCGGTGGTGTATTTAGTTTCAGTGAATTACACCCGAACCTGGCGCCTGAAAACCTGGGATCGTTTCTTCGTGCCCTGGCCTTTCTCTCGCGCTCAAATCAAGGTGCGCGAAATTGCTGCCGAAACGTTGACTGCCGCGGCATCACTGGAGGACGCCACCTCTATTCTGAAGGCGGAGATGGATGCCATCACAGAAGATTGAGTCGTGTGTGTGGGGCCGCCTTACCAGGAGAAGGTAGGAGAGCTGATGGATTCCTTGCCTGCGATCACGGTAAGATTCTCGCCCTCAGACCAAAGTTCGTCATTGATGAGGAACTTAAACTCGATGGATTTGGCGGGATAATGGGTGGTGAATCGCCATTCGTAGGCGGAGACATTTTCCATTTGAATGCCGCGCTCCCAATCCAGTCCGCCATTTTCGCCCCGTATATAAAGTTGATTGCCGAAGCCGACATCGACGCGGGCAATGATGCGGGTAAGTTTGATTTTCTTGGCGGGTGCTTTTTTGGCAGCGGGTTTCTTTGCCGCCTTTTTCGCAGTTGCCTTCTTGGCAGTCGCTTTTTTCGCCGGAGCCTTTTTTGCGGCGGGTTTTTTCACCGCTGCTTTCTTGGCAGTCGCTTTTTTGGTAGCGGTTTTCTTAGTGGTGGCTTTCTTTTTTATTGGCATGGTTGAATTCCTTTCTAGCTAAAGTGCTTGTGCGAATCGGGAATTACTTTAGCAAATTATGAGCCAAAGTAGGAGTGTATAATTATCTTTTCATTTTAGATAATTTTTTAAAACTCATCGCCTTTCAGCAGGAAGATGACTTCCTTGGCCAAGTTTTTGGCGTGGTCGCCAATGCGCTCGATTGATTTTGAAATCAGGACGGCATCGAAACGGGTGGCGTCAGAAAGTTGCCCGTGCATGGCCTCCGCGGAAAGGGTGTCAAAGTGATGGTTGTTGAAGTCGTCAACGCCTTGGTCCATTTCAATAACGGCCTCCGCTTTTTCGAGGTCTTCCTCGACAAAACAGGTGATGGCGTCGTGCAGGAGTCTGGATGCAAGGCGGCTCATTTCGTCAAATTTGAGCGATTCACCGAGGCGACCTTCACGGGAGAGGATGTCCTTGGCTTTTTTTGCGATGGTATGGGCTTCATCGCCGACCCGTTCGAAGTCGTGACTGGCTTTGAGTGCCACCAGGATGAGGCGGACATCGGTGGAAACCGGTGAGCGCAGGCTGATGTAGCGCATGCAGGCATGTCCGATTTCTTTTTCCAGATCATCAATGGCATCATCCATCGCGAGGGCGGTTTCCGCTTTTCCAAGGTCGCCCTCAAGCAGGCTTTCAATTGCCATGCGGGCAACTTCGTTGGATTTTTCACCGAGGAGGATGAGTTTGTTTTTTAACTCTTCGAGTTCTTCATGGAAATAGCGCTGCATATTAATTCTTGTTTAAAGTTACACTAGGAGGAGTGCTTAACCAAAGCGTCCGGAGACATAGGCTTCAGTTTTGGTGTTTTCGGGATTCATAAAAATCTGCTCGGTGGGGCCGTATTCGATCAGTTTGCCGAGATAGAAAAAGGCGGTGCGGTCGGACAGCCGAGCAGCTTGTTGCATGTTATGGGTTACAATAACTATGGTATAATTCTTTTTGAGTCCATGAATAAGTTCCTCGACTTTGGCGGTGGCGACGGGGTCGAGGGCGGAGCAGGGTTCATCCATTAAGATAATTTCCGGTTTCACCGCGAGTGCACGGGCGATACAAAGGCGTTGTTGCTGCCCGCCGGACATTCCCAGCGCGCTTTCGCTCAGACGGTCTTTGACTTCATCCCAGAGGGCGGCACCCCGCAGGCATTCTTCCACCACCGAGTCGAGTTCGATCTTGCGTTTGATTCCCTGAATGCGGAGTCCGTAGGCGATGTTCTCGTAAATGGATTTGGGGAAGGGGTTGGACTTCTGAAAGACCATACCCACGTGTTTGCGCAGCTCGATGACATCGACGTCGCGTTTATAAATGTCCACTCCGCTGATTTTGATTTCCCCGCCGGGGATGCGGGTGTTGTCGATCAGGTCATTCATGCGGTTGAAGCAGCGAAGCAAGGTGGACTTGCCGCAACCGGAGGGGCCGATCAGGGCGGTCACTTCTTTTTCGCCGATGTCCATGGAAATATCGAAGAGGGCTTGGGTGGAGCCGTATGCAAAATTGAAGTTGCGAATTTCAATGATGGGCTTTCCCGGGTTTTGGGGAATGGTTGGAGTGGCTTCGTTCATGACGCGGATAGGGTGAATTTATGAGTGGGGTGGGCGGGGCTTACCATTTGTATTTACTGCGAACTTTTACGCGAAGGAGGATGCTGCTGAGGGCAAAGAATCCGACGATAAAGAGGAAGACAAAAGCGGTGCCGTACTGCATGTCGCGGGTGTATTCGTTTTGTGGGATTTTGGAACTGACCACGTAGATGTGATAGGGGAGTGCCATAACTCCCTGAAAGAAAAAGTCGGTGGGTTGTTCCAGCCCTTCCCAGGGGAGCTGGTCGCGCAGGGCGTAAGCGGCGGTGAACATGATGGGGGCGGTTTCCCCGGCAACGCGGGCGATGCCCATGATGGAGGAAGTGAGGATTCCCGGGAGGGCGTAGGGCAGAACGTTGGTGCGGATCGAGGTCCACTTAGTCGCGCCCAGGGCAAGGGAGCCTTCCCGGAAGTCACGGGGAATGGCGCGCATGGATTCCTCGCTGGCGCCAATAATGACGGGAAGTGCCATGATGGCGAGGGTGAACCAACCTGCAATCATGGAGACGCCCCAGCCGAAGAAGAGAACAAACATCCCAAAGCCAAAGAGGCCAAACACAATGGAGGGCACGCCTGAGAGATTGAGAACGGAGAGGCGAATGGCCTGCAGGGTTTTACCGGGGCGGCTGTATTCGCTCAGGTAGATTGCGCAGAGGATGCCGAGGCTTAGGGCAATCGCGATGGAACCGAGTACCAGTAGACAGGTTCCGATGATGGCGGGGCCGATGCCACCGCCACTGTAAGCATAGGTATGGTGTTTGAATTGAGAGAGGTCGGGAGTGCTTGCAAGGGCGCGGTATTCGTCGTCGCTGTATTTCAAGCGACTGGCTTTGCGTTGCACGTCCCATGTTTCCATTTCCGTCTGCAGGCTGCTTATTTCGATGGCGTACTCGGCGTCCTGCTGGCCGTCATTTTTTCCAAGGGCTTTGCGCTTTGCTTCCAGGCGGAGGATTCGGGTGCGCAGGCTTTGAATCTCGTTATAGGGTTCTAGGGGTTCAAAGACGTGCAGGGTTTGGGGTTTCTCGGTGAGGAATTGGGTGTTGATGAAGGGCGCTTTGCTTAGAAAGACCGCCTTGGAGCCGTTGACTGCAATATCAACGAAGATATAGGCCGCCGCCAGAATCACGCAGTAGGTCATCAGGCGGAAGAGATTAACCGCCAGCACCTCGGTGGTCTTTTTCCGCGAGGCTCGTATGGAGAAGCGATGTAGTTTTGCTTTGGGCATGCTGGATGGGCGCGGGGATCAGTCGCCGACCTTGCGGTATTTTTTAACGACCCATTGGGCGGCGAAGTTAATCAAAAGGGAGACAAAGAAGAGGACGATCCCGACCATAAAGAGGGCGCGGTAATGAACACTGCCGCGCACGACCTCGCCCATTTCCTGGGCAATGATACCGGTCATGGTATGGACGGGTTGAAAGAAGACGCCGAGGCCTTCAGAGAAATCGGGGATTTTGATGCGGTTACCGGCGCAAAGGAGCACCACCATGGTTTCGCCGATGACGCGGCCAAAGCCCAGCATGACCGCTGAGATGATGCCGGAGAGGGCGGAGGGCACGATCACGCGAAGGGTGGTTTGCAAACGGGTGGCGCCCACCGCAAAGGAGGCTTCTTTGAAATGACGGGGGATGTTGTTGATAGCGTCCTCTGCGAGCGTGAAAATTGTAGGAATGGCCATGAGGGCGAGGAGGCCGCCGGCCGTGAAGGCATTGAGGCGCTCCTGTAAGGGGAAGAAGGGAACCCATGCCATAAATTCAAATTGGGAGAGTTGCCGGATGGCTTCGCCAAAGACCACCACGCCAAAGAAACCAATCACCACCGAGGGAATTGCAGAAACAAATTCCACATAGGGCTTGATGAGATTGCGCTCCACGGGACCGGCTATCTGGTTCACGTAGATGGCGGCACCCACGCCAAAAGGAACTGCAAAGAGAAGGGCGATGAGGGAGATGAGGAGTGATCCGCTCAGGAGGGGGAGGAGTCCATACCAATCCTGCTGGTCGCTTGCGGTGACCCAGTCCTTGCCGGTCAGGAAGGCGACGAGGGCGCGCCAGTGCGGGATCGCCTCATTTTGATCCCAGGCGGCAAGCTTGGCCTTGTGCTCGGGCAGGGAGGCTAGAAATTGCTCATTTAATTCCCCGAAGCGTTCGATGCGCTGCTCGAGGGCAGGGTTGTTGAACTCAATGGTATCCGCGCCATCCAACAGAGTGTGGATGTTGGCTTTCAGTTTTGTCAGGATAGCGGCATAACTCGCCTGGTCGCCGGTAATGGTCGCAATACTTTCATTGAAAACGACGGGTTGAATCGCCCGGCGAGTGTCTGCGGCCTGTTGCTGTAATAGGTTGAGAATTAAGGCACGCGCTTCCTCGCCAAAGGGTGCACCGCCGCCCAGTTCGGCGATCACTAGCTCTATTCGTTGTGATTCTGCTTCCGGCAGAATGGTTTCCCGCAGGTATTGCTTCAGGCGCAGGGCATGGCGCGTGCGGTCCTCTGCTTCCGGGCGGTAATCCGACCGACTCACCGCCTCAATCTCGGAGGTGTAATTGTCAACGGTTTCGCGGAGGTTCTCATTCGTTATGTAACGGTCGCGGACTTCGATGGCGGCATCCATTTTTTGCTTGATGAAGCCCCGCAAGGGGGACCCCGCTCGAAGATAACCCAGGAAGAAGGCCTTGGCCTCCGGAGCGGTCACGACGGCAGAGAGTTCTTTTTTTGTGAGCCCCTGCGCCTTGAGCCCCTGGATCCACTCGGCGCGGATATCGTTCACATAACGATTCAGGGCGCTGAAGTCATCGCGGGGTTCCTTGAGGATATCCACGTATTCCAGCCCGGAGAGGCGGTACTCCTGCAGGCTCTTGTGATAGCTGCCTAAAAATCCGGCTCCCTCCTTGAAGAGGAAAATCGTGATGAGGCCAAGAACGACAATGGCAACGGTGGCGGAACTACCAAAAAACCCTTTGATAAAGGAGTCACGGTCCTTACCAAAGAGTACATTTTTACGACGATTGAAGCGGACGGCGCTTTGCTGGCTTGCCTTCGAATCCTCGCTCATGGGCTGGCAAAAAAAGCAGTTTGGGTTGGGTTCATCGCGGGAAGTTTTGGGTCGTCAGTTGCGCGTTTGGGCATCTGCTTAAAGGATATGAATGGCTTGGCGCGGCAAGCCAAGCAAACAAGCGGCGCAAAAGAAAATTTTTGCGCCACTTGGATTTTGAAGGTTCCTGTTTTTAGTAAATCGGCAGGAAATGGACCTGGCTCACGATTGCCTGACCTGCCGGGCTCATGGTGAAGCCGATGAAATCATTAGCATTTTGGCTCAGGGCGGCATTGCCATTGATTAGGTAATACAGCGGGCGTGCGAGCGGATAATCGGAGGCGTCCAGGTTGATGCCCTCTACCGGAAGCGCTTTTACGCCGGGAGTGTTGATATAGGCCAGTCCGACGTATCCGATGCCGTTTGGGTTCTTGGCGACTTCCGAGGCGATTTGCTCATTGCCCGCCATTTTCTGGGTTTCAGCGCCATAGTCGCGGGAATTCATACCCATCTTTTGAAAGACCGCATAGGTGCCGGAGGAAGTATTGCGGGTGTAGGCAGAGATCGTGCCCGCTTCCAAGGTGATGGCGGACCAGTCCGTGATGTCACCGGAGAAGATCAATTCGATTTCCTCAAGGGTGATCGATTCGAGCGGGCTCGCTTCATTAACGATAATGGCAATCCCGTCCTTGCCGACGGTCAAGGCGACCATGTCGACGCCTTTGGCTTTCGCTTTCGCGATTTCCTTTTCCTTGGGGTCACGGGAGGACATCCCGATTTCTGCGGTGGCATCGATGACAGAGGCGACACCCGTGGAGGAGCCCTCCGCCGCGATTTCGAAGGCAATCTCGCGGCCCTCGGCTTTGAGCTTGGCCTTATAAGCCTCCGCAAGTTGCGGCACCATTTTTGCGCCGAGGGTGTCCGAGCCCTTGATCACCAGGGTTTCGTTGGCGGAAACCAGAGATGTTCCAAGGAACAGGAATGAAAGACTGACTGTGAGTAAGAATATTATCTTTTTCATGGACTCTATGTTTCTTTAGAAGTGATGTGTCGAGATTAGGGTTCACCGCCGAGCTCACGTTTATAATAACGGCTGAATGTGGCATGAATATTATTGAAATGTGACAGTAGTGTGAAAATACGGAACTTTCTGGTACAGCATTTTTGTACCATCCGAGGCTTTTCTTGGGAATGTAAGTAACGAATCTTGTACTCGCGTTACTATTTTACGGATCCGTAATAATTCCTTAACCCATGCGTAACGCAGTCCAACAGTCACAAAGTAAGCGGTGATGTCACCGCCTACACTGCCTATGTGAACTACTAGCTCTATGACCTCAAACTCCTCGGGGAATAATTCAATGCCGACGTTTCCGGTTACGCCCTACGCGCGTCCTATAAAATGGACAAATTCGAGCCGGTCATCCGTTACTCCTTCCTCAAGGCCGACAGTTTCCAAATCGATACCGACGAACGCATCCGCCGCGCGCCCAAGGGCGCTACGGTTAGCGGCGGCGACAACGAGATCGAGTCCTTTTACCTCGGCCTCAATTACTACTACAGGAAGGCTGTCACCTTTATGGCGGGCTACGAGAACGCCGAAGCTACAAACGGTGCCGGAACCGACACTGCCGAAGTCGACGGTTTCCGCGCCCGCGTTCAAGTGCTCTGGTAGGCAAAGCATGTGTATGTAGTTTTTTAATCTGCTTGTTTTAAAGCTGGTAGCATCCTATTTGCTTCGGGCTTTTCTTGTGTCACAGGCCGATAAAATAGAGCCTGCGGGGGGAGGGGAAATATAAAGGTACAATTGGGTGACTAATTGCTTGGCTTGGAGCAAAAAATACGGCTTTATACGGGCGACCGCAAAATTCCACCATGCCTGAAATCTACATGCTCATCGGGTTCGCGCTGGCGGCTTACGCCATCGTCGCGAATGATTCCATTCAAACGCTGGGAACATTCCTCGCTTCCAACTCCAAACGCCCCTGGTGGGTGCTGTGGCTTTGGATTTCCGGCATCATGGTCGTTACCATCACTTGGGGTTGGTTTGCCAACGGCGGCGACCCCGCCTTCGGTCGCCTCGCCGCCAAAAAAATCGACCTCCCCGCCACCTTTACCTGGCTCTTTATCCTGCCGCCCCTCTGCCTCGTCATCCTTACCCGCATGGGTATTCCCGTCAGTACCTCCCTGCTCGTGCTCACGGGCTTCAAGGCCCTCGTGGCGCACCAAAGCGGCGCGGACGCCAAAAGTGCCATCGATCTCTTTCAGACCATGATGCAAAAGTCCCTTGTGGGCTACGCCATCGCCTTTGTCCTCGGCCTCGTTATTTTCCTAAGCGTCCTACGCGTTATGGAACGCCGGATCCATGAAGAGGGGAAGCACGACAATTCCCTTCACCCCGTTTGGTCGGTCTTCCAATGGCTCTCTACCGGCTTCCTTTGGTCCATGTGGCTCGTGCAGGATCTCGCCAATATCTTTGTTTATCTCCCCCGCGAACTGAGCTGGTGGGGCCTCGCGCTCTCCCTTGGCGGCATGGTCCTCCTTCAGGGCTACCTCTTCCGTGAAAAAGGCGGTAAGATTCAAAAAATCGTCACCGTCAAAACCAACACCCTCGACGTTCGTTCCGCCACTTTTATCGACCTCTTCTACGGCCTCGTGCTCCTCTTCTTCAAAGTCGATTATATCCCCCAACTCTTTGAAATGTTGGGCCTCGCGGTGCCCTGGCCTCCCAAGATGCCTATGAGTACCACCTGGGTCTTCCTCGGGCTCATCGCCGGACGGGAAATCGGTATCGCCCTGACCCTCCGCCACCGCAGCAAAAAGAAGGTCACCAACCTCGTTTGCTCCGACGCGGGCAAAGCCTTTGCCGGTTCCGTTATCGCAGTCATGCTGGCGCTCTTCTTGCCCTTCATGGCAGCACTGTTCCAGGGTAAGCCCGATTCCGAAACCTCCGCCCCGCCAGCAATCGAACAAAGCATCCAGCCCTAATCTCAAGGCGGGGACTCCAAGCTTGCTTTTTAAGTCGCTATCTCTCAGGGTTTTCAGCGTCGGTCCCGGCGTGTGGATGTTCGCTTGCCCTTCGGGGTGAGAGGAAAGTCCGGACACCATTGGGCAGGATTCCCCGTGAAAACGGGGGCGCGGCAGGGCAACCGGTCGCGACGGATAGTGTCACAGAAAATATACCGCCCCGCGCTCGTCGTGGGGTAAGGGTGAAAAGGGGAGGTAAAAGCTCACCGCTCCAGAGGCAACAATGGAGGCAGGATAAACCCATTCCGGTGCAAGGCAAAATAGGGAATCGGGCGGCCCGTCCTACGATTCCGGGTATGCCGCACCCCGCTTCGGCGGGGAGGTCGCTCCGGCGGCCTAGATAAATGAACGTCCACCGCTCCGCTCCGCGGAACGGAGACAAAATCCGGCTTACAGCACTCCGGGACCGACACCTTTTTTAACACAGAGCGCCGGAGGAGGGATCTATTTGAAACACAGAGTCGCGTAGCAATAGAAGGGATGTTTAATATAATGGCCACTCCTCCGCTCCTTTGCGTTTAACACAATCACTACTCCCTCGTTCCTCCTGTTCTCTGTGTTTTATATAATTATGGGACCCCTGTATTTTAAATAACCCCGCAGATATGCGCTTGACAGCCCGCCTTCCAAACGGCTTTCTCTCGCGTTCATCTTAAAAACTTATGGCTAATTCCAAATCAGCTCAAAAATACATTCGCAAGACCGAGACCCGCACGCTTCAAAATCGTCAGGTCAAAAGTCGTTTGAAGACCCTTTCCAAGAAAGTCGACGCCGCCGCTGAATCCGGCGACAAGGACGCCCTTGCGGAAGCCACCAAAGGCTACATCTCCGCGCTCGACAAAGCCGGCAAGACCGGACTCGTCCACGCCAACAAGATCGCCCGCCACAAGGCACGCTGCGCGAGCCTCGCCTCCGCCTAGGAATTGTACGTCGCGTCTTCAAGATTACTGCCCTCGGA
This sequence comes from Coraliomargaritaceae bacterium, assembly GCA_965659965.1. Lineage (GTDB taxonomy): Bacteria > Verrucomicrobiota > Verrucomicrobiia > Opitutales > Coraliomargaritaceae > UBA7445. Next base: position 20,854 of record CBFHXZ010000004.1, on the reverse strand, counting down.
TTCGCTTGCCGAACCGGGGCTTTTTTGTAGCCCTAAATAGACCTTGACCACGCCTCCCGAAAATTCCTCCGCACCGCCCGCCATCGGCTTCCCGCCGCCTCTGCTCGGGCCGGAACCCCTGCGCCTGCCCGTCCTTGCCCTTACCGCCGATTGGGTCGCTCTTGCGAAACCGCCCGCTATTGCCATGCGTGAGCACCCCTGGAACCTCGGATACCCCAATCTCGATTCCGCCCTCAACGTCCAACTTCAAAACGAGAAACCCGAACTGCTCCGGCTGGGCGCTACCTGTTTCGGTTCCATTTACAACCTCGACCCCGCATGCAGTGGCGTCGCCCTCTTCGGCTTGAACCGTCCCGCCATCGCCGTTCTGCGCGAACAATACGGCGACGGCGCGATCGAAGCCTCCATTCATTTCCTCGCCCACGAGGATGGCGGCCCCGAAACCCGCCGTATCGATGCCCCTCTCCTGCCACACAACACTAAGCCCAAGATGATTCCCTCCACCGCCAAGGGCAAAAAATGCACCACCCGCTTTACCCGCCTCGCTACAGCTGGGGATTGGAGTCTTTGGGAAGCGCGTGCGGGTTACCTGCGCCCGCATCAAGCGCGTGCCCACGCCGCCCTTGCCGGCATCCCCATCATGGGCGACACCCTCTACCGCGGCCCCGCCAGTCCCGCCGCCCGGCACCGCCGTAGCTCCGCACCGGCCAAGCTGCTCTTTGACGGCCTCGCCGCTCATCTCCATACCCTCCACCTGCCGCAAAACCAGCCCGCCATCACCGCGCCCCACCCACGACGATTCGAAGCCTGCTTCCGCCGCATGGACCTCAGCATCGAAAGCCCACAATAATCCCTCTCAAAAAAGCTTTACAAGCCGCCTTCAATGTGAGTTGTTTAAGGTTTTCCGCTAAACACCGCAAAATTTAACATGGGTAACCTCAAAAAGAAACGCCGTCTCAAAATGAACAACCACAAGCGCCGCAAGCGCTTGAAGTCCAATCGCCACAAGAAGCGCACCTGGTAGTTCTACGAGAGCAGTCCGCACACAAGCGGGCGCCCAATTCATTTCCCAAGACCCGGCTGTTCAGGCCGGGTCTTTTTTGTGCCATCACTCAGATACAAGCAAACTGCACATATAGTAATTTTACACATTAAATACATATAGTTATTTAATCAAATAACCATTGACAAGAGGCTTAATTTATAAATTTTCATTAAAATACTTAATTTAGATGTATGAATATAAGCAATATTAAAATATGAAAATACATACAAAAATCATATCTATCCTGCTCGTCGCCGGTCTCGCCAGCGCCGTTGCTCAATCCGCAAATAACTTCTACGTCAAGGGTTCCGTCGTTATGGTTGATCCTACAGTGGACGGACTACTCGATAGTGTAGGAGCAGGTGATTTGGATACAGTAGTGGGAGGCGCTGTTGAGGGAGGATACTTCTATAGTGATAATTCAAGTCTCGGATTGGAATACATGCTCTTTTCAACGGAGGCGGAGCTGTCAGAATATCTTACCACAACGATTCTGAATGATCCAAGCCTTGCTGCCGACAAAACAACAATAAATAATTATTTGAGCTCTCAGGGCTATGGCAATCTAGCGGCTGGCAACATGAGCGTAAAAGAAGAGTACGATATCAATCAATTTCTTGCGACTATAAATTACAATCAAGCTCTGACTGATGAGTTCTCAATCATCTATACCATAGGTGTTGGACTGGTTCATGCCGAGCAGAAACTTGGTGTGACCGTGCAGAGTGAAGATAACGATCCTGATCAAGCAGGCGATCAAACAGGCACAGTAAATGTAAACTCAAATGCAGACGATGTCGCGATTGCCTACAAACTTGGTTTAGCTGCTGGATATCATTTTAACGAATCACTGACCCTGAGTGCAGGTTTTAAATATCTCGGGACTGCGGATTTTAAATTTAATCGCGCAAATAACTTGGGGAATTTCAAAGAGAATTTGACCGCTCTAATTTACGAAGTCGGAGTGAGCTACAGTTTCTAAAGCGTTTTGGTGTTGGTTTGCGCTTTTCTTCTAAAGGCGTGGTGCTTCGGTGCCACGCCTTTTTTTGAGTAGCGCAAGGTCTCTGGAAACTCCATGCCGGATCCGAAGTACAGGCGTTTATGCACCTTCGCGTTCATTCGCGGGCAATTTTTTTATCCGTGTGATTCGCAGTTTCAGAACGGCGCTTCGGGATAGGGCAGGAGCTCCGTCACGGCACGGAGTTGCGCTTCCATCTGGTCAGCGCGGCGCAGGGCGAGATCATCGGGATGGATGGAAATACGGAGGGGTTTGTTGGTTCGCATGGCGGCGAAGGCCTGAGCGGCGTTCCAGGTTTTAAGGAAGGTCGCGCGGAAAGTGGTATCCGCTTCGTAACCGGATAGGGGAAGGGACTGGAAGCGCGGTTCCGGTGAGGTCTGAGGGAAAATCAATCCACGGGTGGTTTCGATACAGGCGTAGGGACTGTTTCGTAGTTGTGTGATGGGGATCGACCCGAGTGCCCATGCGGGGGGCACGTAGAGACTTGGAGCGGGCAGTCGGTTTTGGGGGAACCAATCATAGGCGCGTTGTAGGAGGGCGGCAATTTCGGAGGCGTCGAGGTCGAGGTGTTCCGCAACTCTGCGGGAAAGGAGGGCTGCGTGAAGGCGGTGGTAGAGGCGGCGGGGACAGGTGTGGTGCTGCCAGCCGTGCGCGGCGAGGGGATGTCCCAGTTCCGCGAGTTCGCGGAGGCGTTCGACTTGTGCGGGTTGCCAGTCCTTACCCGGAACCACGAGCAGGGTCACGGGTGGCACGCCGAGCTTTGCGAGCCAGTCGAGTAGGGCTTCCACCCGCCCGAGGGTTTCCGGCATGCAGTCGTGAATGGAGACCAGCGCCTTCATCCTTACGGCGCGGGGGCGTATTTCGTAAGCACCCCGGCCCATTGTTCGAGGGTGCTTTGGTTCAGTTGTTCCGCGGCGGCGCGCGCGGCGCGCGCGGTGCGTTGCCAATAGTCGGGTGTTTGGTCGAGGCAGTCGCGGATGGCATCACTCAGCGGGATGTCTGCCTTTAGGGTGATGAGCCCGTCCTTGAGTTCGGGCCAGTCGTGGATGCCCGCATTTGCCGAGACCAGGGCGGGACGGCCGCGTGCCATTGCTTCCAGGGCGACTGAGCCGAAGGTTTCCAGTTTTGAGGGAAGGAGAAGGCAACTCGCGTTGTCGATTAATTCGATCAGTTGCTCGCGGGTGAGCCAGCCTTTGAAGTGGACGTTGTTCAGGCCCGCAGCGGCGGCTTCGAGCTTGGCGCGTTCGGGGCCGTCGCCGCCGATATCAAATTGTATATGGGGGAAGTCGGCGGCCGCTTCTATTATTTGGTCGACGTTTTTTTCGTCTGCAAGGCGTCCGGCGAAGCAGATGCGTTCGACGCGCGCGTGGACAGGGGCAAGTGGTGTTTCGAGGAAGGCGCGTTGTAGGGGGGTGCCCATGACTTCGGTGGCGTGTGCGCCGAGGTGCTGGACGTCGGGGACGAGTTTGGAATTATTGACGAGGACGGTGGCGCTGGATTTACAGAGGATGCGGTTGGCATTGCGCAGGTAAGTGTTGCAAAGGAAGCGGGTAAAAGGGCGCCAGTAGAGGCGGGTGAGTTGTTCGAAGTCGGTATGAAAGGCGGTGATAAAGGCGGCGCGGTGGCGCTTGGCGTGATACAGCCCGAGGAGCCCGAAGGGGCCGGGGGTGACAGCAATGACGAGGTCGGGCCGCAGGGTTTTGCAGCCTCTGGCGATGCGAAAGGGGTCGGGGGTGATGAGGCGTTGGGAGGGGTCGCCGGGCATGGGAACCGAAAAGCGAAAGTGGCGTGTCTTTTCGAGGGGTTGAAAAATTTCGAGCGCCTCGACGTAGGGTTCGAGTTGCCCGAGGAGGTCATGGTAATAAGCTCCGGTGCCGTTGCGCTCGGGAAAGGAATCCGAGAAAAAGGCGACGCGCAGTGGGCGGGCGGAACTGTGGGAAGCATCAATCATTTGAGGCGGTACTGGGTTGAACGCGAACGGGCTTGCTCAGGAGTGTGCGGTGGATGGGTTGTAGGTAAACCCCGATTTTGGAAATTTTGTGGTTACTGGGTGCGGGCTGGTGGGCGTGTTGGCTTTGATGTCGGGCTTGCTGTTGTTTGAGGTATTCCCGCAGTTTGGTGCCCGGTTGGATGTCGAGTTTGGAGAGGGCGGTCTGGAGGAGCGGACCCGGTGCGGCGCGAAGATCGGCTTGGTCGATGAGGGCGGTATTCTCCGGGGGTGCGGATTCGATGAACTTTACAAGGAGCTCGTAGTTGTGCTGGAAGCAGGTTCCAAAGAGTCGGGCGGTCATTTCGCCCGAGGGGTCGGTACCGAAGAGGCGACGTGCGGGGGCGAGGGAACTGAGTTGTGAGCGGAGGGCTTCGGTGGGTTCGCGCACGCATAGGATGAATTTTGCATCGGGGAAGCGTTGACGCAGGGCGGGGCACCAGGAAGCAAAGGCAGCGTTTTTTGAAAGGAAGCGACGGCCATTGCCACAGGTGTAGAGGTGGCGGCGGATGCAGGCTTCGTAGAAATCAAGGAGGCGGTTGCGCTGGTGGGCGGGGAGGGTGTCGAGGGCTGCCATTTGGGCGAGGTAGTGGGAATTGGGGAATGCGAGCAAAAGGATAAGGCAACTGGAGGCAGGCAGGAGCCAAAGGTAATCCTCTTCTGGAGCATCGGGCGCGACAGCGTGAATCTTGTTGAAATCACCGGCGGCGCGTTGGGTGCTTGCCGTGATGCATTTCTTGATGGGGCTACCGATTTTTTGATCCAAGCGGATTAAAAGCCTGAGGATTTTACGTGCGGTGATGGAGGGCGCGAGGACGGCTTCCCAAGTGCTTACGGAGATGAATTGATTGGAATCGTGCGCGAGGCAACGGTGGACATAGGTGGTTCCGCTGCGTGGGATGCCCGTGATGAAAACCGGTTTGCGGATGGCGGTGCGGCGGTAAGCGGGGAAGAGCAGTTCATCCAAAAAGAGGCCAAGCCAATGAAGGATTTGAAGGGCGAGAAGGGCGGGGCAAAGCAGGAGAAAGAGAATGCGCCGCCAGCTGAGCGGAGCCTGTGGATTGGCTCCCGGCCTGAGTGCGCCCACCCACCACTTCATGTAACGGGCGAGGCTTTGGAGGCAAAGGACAAGCATTCAGTTATCGAAGACCAGCTTCCTGGAAAAGATGTAGTTAAAACAAAGCCCCGCCATCCCGCCAATCCAGACACCCAGTAGCGGCAGGGTTGCAAAGGCGGTAATCTGTCCGCCCATTTGAAGCCCGATTTGCAGTACCATGGTGAATACCGCAATATTGAGTCCCGCGCCGACGGCATGGACGCTGTAGTGCCGCAGGAGGGAATGCCAGAGGGCGCGTCCGGTCTCAAGGTAGTGGAAGGTGAAGTAACGATTCAGGGCATAGCCCACCGCCATGGAGCTCGCCAGTGATACAATGCGCCCGAGGTAGGGGTTTACGCCATAGCCGATAAGGATGTAGAGCATCACCAAGTCTATGATGGAGATGCTGAGGCCGACCGTTGCAAAACGCGCGAAGGTCGCGCGGGGGCTTTCGGAGCGGTGGATTTTTCCGAGAAACTTGCGCATGCTTAATTGGATCCTGTTTCATAACAATACATTGGCACCCTCGCGTCAAACTAGAATCCAGCTCCTCAATCCACCGCTTAAATTCAAGCTTTCAGGGCACGCAATAATTTGAGGTCTGCAACGAAGGGGCCGGCGGGGAGTAGGCTTGCCAAAACGAGAAGGGCAGTGGTGCGGGATTTCCAATAACCTTTGAGTTGCAGGAGGGCCGCCAGTCCGACGTAGAGGATCCAGAGCACTCCGTGCGCCATCCCGATTTGCTGCACCGCCGCAGGTTCACCCCAAATATATTTTAGGGGCATGGCATAGCCCAGCAGGATCAGAAAGGAGAGTCCTTCTAGAAAGCCGACTAGGCGTAGTGATGGAAGTGCTGCGCGCATCAACTCCCCGGTTTGGTGGCAGGGGTGCCTTGCAATTCCGGCGGGAGGGCTTCGGCGGGGTAGGTAGGGAAGCTCAGTTGCGCCAAGCTGTGATGGGGCACGTCAAAGGTCGTTGCGCCGGCGCTACGGTCGACAATGACACCCACCGCTACTGGATCTGCGCCGTGGGCACGGCATTGTTCCAAGGCCTCGACCACTCGTCCGCCGCGGGTAATGACGTCTTCCACGATCAGCACTTTTTCGCCCGGCTCAAATTTGAAATTACGGCGCAGTTCGAGCTTGTCGTTTACTTTTTCAAGAAAGACAAAACGGGCACCGAGTTGGCGGGCTACTTCTTGGCCGATGACAAGCCCACCCATGGCAGGGCCAACTACGGTGGTGGCGCCATATTCGCGCAGGGAAGGCAGAAGGATTTCTGCAAGGCGCGTGACTTTGTCCATGTATTGGCAGACTTGCGCGCATTGAAAGAAATGCGCGCTGTGGAGTCCCGAGCGGAGGAGAAAATGTCCTTCGAGGAGGGCTCCGCTTTCGCGGAAAATATTCAGCACTTCATCTTCTTGGGTCGTCATAGAGGCACATTGGCAAGGGGGGCGCGCCCTGTGAAGCGGGAAATACAAAAATAAAGAGACCTCTCCAAGGGAGGCTCTTGAAATGCAGGCGTGGTCGCCTTGCGTTTATTTGTAATCGTGGGGATTGATGAGACCCTCATCGCCGCTTTCGACGAGGTTCAGCTCAATCCAGCCATTGTCCTTCGAGGCACTCTTGGTGCTGTTGCAGCCGGAACTTAGCAAAATAACCAACCCAAATAATGTTACAAATAAAATAATAAGCTTATTTATAGTGGTCATTATTACTAAAATATTAATCATGTAAATACTAATTCATAAATTTTTTTAGGGTATTGAAATGCGGGTTGTGGCTTGTGCTGGAGGTGTTCCTAGCCCTATGTTGGGGGCTGTTTTTCATGCTTCCACTGCTACACCGCCATATTTTACGTGAAATTTCGACAGCAACCGCCCTGGCGTTGGGTTTGTTTGTTTTTGTCTTACTCCTCAGCAATGCTATGGGGGATATTTTCGGGCTCGTGATAGCCGGAAAACTGGATGCCCTGCTTTTCTTCAAATTAATTGCATTACTGATCCCTTATGTTACCGCCTATGCCCTGCCACTCGGGATGTTGACGGGGACCCTTATCGCAATGGGGCGTTTATCGGCACAGCATGAAATTACCGCTATGAAATCGGTTGGGGTGGGGCTGGGGCAGGTAGCGACTTCGGTCTTTTTCCTTTCCTCTTTAAGTGTGGTGCTGGGATTAATAGTGAATCTACACTATGCGCCCCAATCGCGCGCTGCATATAAGGCTTTGATTGCTTCGGTCGTTACGGAGAACCCGATGAGTTTTATCGAGCCGCGCCGCTTCATTAATGAATTTCCAGGTGCGGTGATTTATGCCGGTGAGCGAGCGGGTAATCGTCTGGGCGATATTTGGTTTTGGAAATTGAATGACGCCAAACAGGTTGAGCTTTTCATGCGCGGGCGCGAGGGAGCAGTCGATTACCGGAAGGCGGAAAACAGACTCATTCTTACTTTGCGCGATGGTACGACCGAGCAACGAAAGGCGGCGGGCGAGGCGGGCTTTACGCAATCCGGTTTCAACCTTCTGAATTTCGGGGAACTTTCCTTTGAATGGTCACTGGATTCGATTTTTCAAAATCAAGCGGCGCGTCCCACACGGATCAAGGATATGACCTTTGCGCAACAAATGGAGCGGCGTAAAGTTTTGAAGGAACGCGAGACAGTTACGGGAAACGGACTCTCAAAGGAACGCCTGGAGGTGCAATACCATGTGCAGGAGAATTGTGCCTACGCGTTTTCAATTTTCTCGCTGGCGATATTTGCGGTGCCGCTTGCCATACGGGTTGGGCGACGGGAAAGCTATGCCAACCTCGGCTTGGCTCTGGTTATTGCGATGGCTTTCTATGCGATGATGGTGGCGGTGAGTTGGATGGAGGGGAAGGTGGCCCTGCGACCGGACCTGCTCATTTGGTTGCCCAATATTATATTTCAGTCGTCGGGATTATATTTCCTCGCGCGTGTTAACCGGCATTGAGCATGCGAGTGCTGGAATTGAAGGGGCCGTGGTCAGCAGAGGATTTGCTGAGAAGTTTCAGTACGGGGGAACGTGCCTTCTCGCTCGACAGCGCCCAATCGAATGACGGCCTCGGTCAGTGGAGTTTTTTCGGGGCGAATCCGTTTAAAGTTATTTCCGGCGATGCTGGGTTGACGGAACTGCGTTCGGGGATGCGGGCTTATGCACGGCCAGTGGAGGGCGAGATTCCTTTTATTGGCGGGGCGGTGGGTTATTTGGCATATGACTACGGGCGCCGGCTCGAACGCATCTCCGAAAAGGCTTTGGATGACCGGGGTATTCCGGATATGTGTTTTGGTCTGTATGACGGCATTGCCGCACTTGAACATCGCACGGGAAAGTTGTTTCTGGTGGCGCTTGGAATAAAGGCGCCAGCGGAGTCGGTGCTACGCGAACTGGAAGCACAAGTGCGGCAGGTGCCGCCATTGGCGGGTGGGGCGCCGCCGTTTCGCGGACCCTGGCAATGGAATAGTACGGAGGCGGAGTTCAAAGAATCCGTCGAGCGCATCAAGGCATACATTGCAAGCGGGGATGCGTATCAGGTGAACCTTTCGCGGCGCGCGCGATGCGCCTACACGGGGGAGCCTTTGCAATTGTATGAAGCCCTGCGTCGCGGGAATCCCGCCCCCTTTGGCGCCTACCTCGATTGTGGTGATTGGCAGTTGCTCTCCACTTCGCCGGAACAGTTCCTGCGCAAGCGGGGTCGGGAATTGGTCTCCCGTCCAATCAAGGGTACGCGACCACGCGGCGCGGGTCTTGAGGAGGACGCTGCTTTGGCGGCGGATTTGGGCGCTTCGGAAAAGGAACGGGCGGAACTCCTGATGATTGTGGATTTGGTGCGTAATGACCTCGGTCGGGTTGCGGAATACGGCTCGGTGGAAGTAGAGCAGTTGTATCATCTGGAGCACTATGCCCGGGTGATGCATCAGACCGCGCAGGTGCGCGCACGGCTCGCAGAGGGGAAAGATATTTTTGACTGTATGGCGGCGCTCTTCCCGGGGGGTTCCATTACAGGTGCGCCGAAAGTGCGGGCGATGGAGATCATTGAGGAATTGGAACCGACGCGGCGGGGGGTGTATTGTGGTTCGATGGGTTATGTTGGATTTGATGGCGAGGCCGAGCTGAATATCGCGATTCGGAGTTTGCATTTAAAGGACGGGCAACTCGATTATCAGGCGGGCGGCGGGATTGTGTGGGATTCGGATCCCGCATCGGAATTTCAGGAAACGCTCGATAAAGGGCGTGCGATTCATGAGACTATCGAAGCATTATGTCAGGAATCATAACAATCGCAAAGGGCGGCAGTTTGGAACTTGAACCCCGGGATGGCGGTTTCGCCTATGGGGAGAGTTTGTTTGAAACCATCAAGCTTATGGATGGGGGGCTTTGTTTTTGGAAAGGGCACTGGGCGCGTCTCACGGCCTCGGCACATGCCCTGGGATTTGATTTGCCGGATGAGGCATCGGTATTGGTCGCATTGCGTGAATGGATGGCGGTGGAGGAATGCACGGCGGGAATTCTTAAACTGTCTCTCATGCGGCGGGGGGAAAGCAGCACGCTTTATATTTATGGACGGGAGGAATTGGGCGCGCTTCCCGGGGCCGTGCGTTTGCGGGTCGAGACGAACACGCGCCTTAACTCGGCTTCCCTGCTGGCGGGTCATAAATCGCACAATTACATGGAGGCGATGCTGCTTTGGCGTGCGGCGCAGGCGGCGGGCTTTTATGATTGCCTGCGCCTCACTACCTCCGGTCATTTGGCGGAGGCGGGGGTTTCCAATGTTTTCTTTTTGAAGGCGGGGGTCTTGCATACGCCCGCGCTGGAAACGGGGATTCTGCCCGGCGTGGTTCGTGCGGAAGTGCTGCGCCTGGCGCCTGAGGTAAATCTGAAAACAAGAGAGGGCACGTACGAAATGGATGCCCTTGAAGATGCGGAGGCGGTTTTTTTAACCAACTCGGTGGCGGGGATGGTGCCGGTTGCCTTAATTCCGGATATTTTTGAGGGCGACAGCGCGGAGCAGGCGGAGCTTGTCGCTTTGCGGGCGCGACTTGCCTCTGCAGAGAAACTCGCTTCTGTAATACCCTAATGTTTACCCCGACACTATTCCATACCGCCCGCAAGGATTTGCCGCTGGGTTCGCGTACTTATTTAGCGGGCATTCTGAACCTCACTCCGGATTCTTTTTCGGACGGGGGGGATTATGACTCGCTTGAGGCGGCGAAGGAACGGTTTCATGCCATGACGGCAGCGGGTGCGGACATTATTGATATTGGGGGTGAGTCCACACGCCCGGGGTTTGAACCGGTCCCAGAGGCGGAGGAAATAGAACGGGTTATTCCTTTGATCGAAGCGATTCGGGGAGAGACGGATGCCTTGATCTCGGTGGACACTTCGAAGAGCGCGGTGGCGCGTGCGGCGCTGGCAGTGGGTGCGGATATGGTGAATGATATATGGGGCGCTCAGGGGGATCCCGCGATGGCAGAGGTTATCGGTGCGGGGCAGGCGGCTTGTATCTTGATGCACAACCGGTCTGCCGAGACGGCGGGTACGGGCGACGTCATTGCTTCGATTCTTGAATTTTGGGAGGTCTCGGTCGCGCGGGTGCGTGAAGCGGGTGTTGGGGCTGAGTCGATCCTGCTGGACCCGGGTTTGGGTTTTGGAAAAACCTACGAGGAGAATTGGGAAATCATGCGTCGATTGGAGGAATTGCACGCGGCGGGCTACCCGCTTTTGTTGGGTGCATCGCGGAAATCGATGCTGGCGCGTTTTTTGGAAATCGAGGATCCGAAGGCGCGCTTGAGTGGTACTTTGGGAACGACTGCGCGGGCGATTCAGGCTGGTGTTGCTTTTTTACGTGTGCACGATGTGCAGGAAAACCGCGAATGTGCGGATGTTTTGAATCACTGCCGCCATGAAACAAACGACTAAAATCGAATTAAAGGGATTGGAATTTTTCGCGTACCACGGGGTTTTGCCAGAGGAGGCGAGGCTGGGTCAGCAGTTCTCTGTGGATGTTGTTTTGTCGCTGGATCCCGATATGCAATTTGAAAGCGATGCGGTGGAATCGACTGTCAATTACGCGGAGGTGTTTGCTCTGGTGGAAGCCATCTTCACGGGGGAACGTTTCAATTTGATAGAGCGGGCCGCCGAGGCGATTGCGGAACGCGTGCTGGCAGATTTTGAACGGGTGCGTGAAGTGGGGGTTACGGTGCGCAAGCCCGCTGCGCCACTGCCCGGAGTCTTTGATTATTGCTCGGCGGAGGTGACCCGATGCCGATGACGCGTGCCTTTGTGGCCTTTGGCAGTAATGTCGGTGACCGTTTGGAAACAATGCGCGCCGCCCTGAAAATGCTGACGCAGGACGGCCAGTCGCGCTGCGTAAAGACAAGCCCAGTTTACCAGAACCGGGCGGTGGGTATGGGGGACGCTGAACCGTTTTTGAACGCGGTGGTGGAATTTGAAACGGCGTTGGATGCGGATGCCTTACTGGAGCAATGCCTTTCGGTGGAAGCGGCACTTGGGCGCGAGCGGGGGTCGGTTTGGAAACCGCGCACGATTGATTTGGATGTACTGCTTTTTGGGATGGAGCAACGTGAGGACGCGCATTTGACCCTGCCGCATCCGCGGATTGCGGAGCGTGATTTTGTGGCGCAACCGTTGATGGACATCGCGCCGGATCTGGAAGTCGGAGGGCAGAGCATCGGGGCGCTGGTGGCGGCTTTGCCGGAGTTTGAACTGGAGCTTTACGCGGCTCAATTGGAGACTCAGTCTGCTGATAGATGAAACCGGAAGTAGAGATTGAATATTGCCCTGGCTGTCGCTGGCTTTTGCGCGCGGGTTGGACGGCGCAGGAATTATTGACGACCTTTGAGGCGGAGCTGGGTGGGGTGAGTTTGCGGCCTTCTGAGACCGGGGGACGTTTCACGGTGCGGGTGAATAAAACGGTAATATGGGATCGGGCAACGGAGGGACGTTTTCCCGAGATGAAGGAATTGAAGCAGTTGTTGCGCGACCAGATCGCCCCCGAGCGCGACTTGGGTCACAGTGACCGAAAGGAGGAAAGTTCCAATGGCTGATACGGTTTTGGATGCCATGTTGCGAGCGGCGCAGGATTTGTCGGACGGTGTGGATGCCCTTGAATTTGAGGCGCCGACAGAGGTGGTTTACAATCCCTTGCGCTACGCCTGGGCGGCGCATGAGCAATACCTGCGCTTACACGCGATGGGAAAGAAGCGGGTCGTTTTTTTGGGGATGAACCCGGGTCCGTTTGGAATGGCGCAATGCGGAGTGCCTTTTGGAGAAATTGCGTTGGTGCGCGACTGGGTGGGGGTGGAGGCTCCGGTGGAACAACCGCCCGTGGTGCACCCGAAGCGCCCAATCGAGGGATTTGCCTGTACCCGCAGTGAGGTGAGCGGACGTCGTTTGTGGGGTGCATTCAAGGAACGGTTCAGCACGGCAGCGGCTTTCTTTGAGGATCATTTCGTGGCAAATTACTGTCCCTTGGTTTTTATGGAGGCTTCGGGGAAAAACCGCACGCCTGATAAATTACCGGCATCGGAGAAGGCGGCCCTAGAGGCACTTTGTTCTGCATATTTACAGGCGATTGTTAAGGCGCTGGAACCGGAGTGGTTGATCGGGGTGGGCGCCTTTGCGGAGCAACAAGCTGCCGAGGCCTTGGCGGATGAGGGCACGCGAATAGGGCGGATTTTGCACCCGAGCCCGGCGAGCCCGGCTGCTAATCGTGGTTGGGCAGAGCAAGCGACTACGCAATTGGAAGCGTTGGGGATTTGGTGAATCTGCGAAAGGGGAGCGTTTAAAATTGTCAACTTACTGTAAGTGTGCCCTTTTATTAGGGCTTTAATCCATGCGTATTACATTACTTAAGTCGAAATTACTGCGAGCCGAAGTAACGGATCGCGCGCTTCACTATGAAGGCAGCCTCGCAATGGATGCGGACTTCATGGAAGCGGTGGGTCTGCGCGCTTATGAAAAAATACTGGTTGCGAATATTAGTAACGGGGAACGTTTTGAGACCTATGCGATTGAGGCGCCCCGTGGTTCGCACTGCATTGCCTTAAATGGTGCGGCGGCGCATAAAGGTGAGCTGGGTGATTTGCTGGTGATTATGGCTTTTGGAGATTTTGAAGCGCATGCCGCAGGGGAATGGAAACCGCAAGTGCTCCTGCTCTCGGACGGCAACCGAAGTGCGAAATTGAAGCAAACGGTCCTGCTTGCAAAGGACACCACAAATTAGAAAAGGACGGGCGCCACATTTTACAGACCAAACAGCGGGATGCTATATTGGAAGTTTTGCAGGAGGCAAAACGTCCGCTGACGCGGGATGAAATTTTATCACTGGCCCGCAAGAAGGTTCCGCGTTTGGGATCATCAACGGTGAACCGCGCCATACGGAAATTTTCGGAGGCCTTTAATTTGGTGGGGGTGGATTTCCCGGGTCAACCGCGACGGTATGAATTACCTGCGGAACAGGAGCATCCCCATTTCATCTGCCGCACGTGCAATCGGGTTTACGATTTGGAGGGGGCCATGCAGTTGCCGCCCTTGCTCGCCCCAAAGGGTTATCTGGTGATGGGTGGGGAAGTCATCTACACGGGCATTTGTGCGGCATGCAATCAGTGAGGAAAATATCATCGGGTTTGTTTTTGGCGGGGGTTCTGCTTTTAAATGCCTGCGCACCGACGGAACCGGAGGCTTCAAATGCAAATGGGACGGTCGAGCGGCTGGTAAGTTTGGCGCCGAGTATTACGGAGGTGGTTTTCGCGTTGGGGGCGGAAGGTCAACTGGTGGGGCGTTCCAATTATTGCGATTTCCCGGTGGGTGCTACTGCGGTGGAATCAGTCGGGCGGATCGACATGCCGAATCTGGAACGGATTGTTTCCCTAGAGCCGGATCTGGTTGTGATGACTGATTTAACGCCGCTAGATACGATGACCCGTTTGGAGGATTTGGGCTTGCGGGTCCTGCGCTTGCGGGCGGATCGCCTTGAGGACATCAGCGAGACCTTCATGCGTTTGGGGGCGCTTTTGAATCTTGAGGCGGAAGCGAAGGAGCGGACGGATGCGCTGAAGGGCAGGCTGGCGGATTTAACGGCGAAGGGCGCAGGGTTTAGGGGTGAAAGGCCGCGTGCCTGTCTGCTTTATGGGGTTGAGCCGCCCTATTTCAGTGCGGGGGAGGGGACTTTTCCAAGTGCTCTGCTGGCGCGGGCTGGGTTTAAAAATATTGCCGATGAAGCCCCCCTGGCGTGGCCGCAATTAAATTTGGAATGGTTGATTCAGCAGGATCCCGAGGTCATTTTTTTGGCGACGGGTGGGGATGGAGTATCCGTTGCTGCGGAATGGGCGCGTTGGCGTTCGAGTAAAGTTTGGAATCAAGTCTCGGCAGTGCGAGCGGGGCGGGTTTATGGCATCGGTGATGACGCGCTCTCGGTTCCCGGCTTGCGGGCGCTCAAGGCCTTGCAGGTATTTTCAGATGCGCGGGCGGAATTTCCCTAAGGGAAGGCTTGCGCGCGTCCATGCTTTGTAAGTAATGATTCAGGTGAGGTGAGCAGTATTTTTTGAATTATGGGGTTAGCACAACAAGAAGCAGTGAAGCAGCGCTTGGATGCCATTGAAGGCATGTTACCGGCGCTGGAGAAGTTTCTAATGGATTTGCAGTCCGGTGATTTTGGGATCGAGACCAAGTCGAATGCCTTTGACCTCGTGACCGAGGGGGATGTTGCGAGTCAGGCGCGCTTGACGGAATTTATCGAGGGGCAGTTTCCGATTGATCAAATCATTGGCGAGGAAGGAGAGAGCAAGGATTCTGCTCCGCGTGAAGGATTTTGTTGGGTGCTGGATCCGATTGATGGAACAACCAATTTCGCGAATCGTATCCCTATCTGGGCAATTTCAATCGGGCTTTTGTATGACGGCGAACCGGTGGGCGGGATTGTTTCCGGGCCGGCGCTGGGTTTGCGTTATCGCGGGGAAACCGATGGCGGTGCGAGTTGTAATGGTAAGCCGATTCAGGTGAACGGAAAGTCTCCCTTGCGCGCAGGGGTTGTGGTGACCGGTTTCCCGTATGACCGCGCGCGGCGGGCTGAGCCTTTGTCGCGGGCCTTGGCAAACATGCTGCGTGAAGCCGGCGGGGTGCGTCGTTTGGGAGCGGCGGCGCTGGATTTTTGTTTTGTAGCGGATGGACGATTCGCGGGTTATTATGAGATGTCCTTGAAGCCGTGGGATGCGGCGGCGGGCTGCGTGATTGCGCGTGAAGCCGGGGCTACGCTTTCTAATATGTTAGGGGCGCCTCTGGACGTTTTTGAGGATAAGGGGACAGTTGTGACCAATGGGAAAATTCATGAGGAATTACTCTCGCAGATCGGCCCTATGCGGGAAGCATTGGCGCTCGGACCCTCCACCTAATGTTTGCTTGTGCGGTCGCTGCTTTCGAGCCTTGACCTTTATGCTGTCGACGACAGTTTAATTTTTTCCTCAAGCGGGTATAGTTTAGAGGTAAAACCCCTGCCTTCCAAGCAGGTGTCGTCGGTTCGATTCCGTCTACCCGCACCATTTCGTTTATGGCGGGCTCTAATCCGCTTCCCGCATTCAGTAATAAATAGATACGATGATACGCTCTTTAGGACGAACCGCGCTCGGCCTGGTGTATGAATGGGGTGACTGGACGGTATTTAGTTTTGGTGCCTTTACGGGATTTTTGCGTCAGCGCCGCCGGGTTCACAAGCTCGTGACCGCGATTCATGAAATCGGGAGTCGTTGTGTGCCAATCGTTTTAACAGTGGGTTTATTCACCGGCTTGGTAATGGGTCTGCAATTGTATTACACCTTGGCGCGTTTGGGTGCGGAGGCTGCGCTGGGGGATGCCGTTGGGCTTTCCTTGGTACGCGAGCTGGGACCGGTATTGACTGCACTCATGATTGTGGGGCAATCCGGCTCGGCGATGACTTCCGAGTTGGGCTTTCAGCGCAACGACGAACAAATCGATGCCCTGCAAACCATGGGGATTGATGCGAAGAGTTTTCTTGTAGGGCCGCGCCTGTGGGCGGCGCTCTTTTGTTTCCCCGCGCTAACGGCGCTCTTTGATTTGATCGGAGTTTCCGGCGGCTATCTCACCGGTTCGGTGCTCTTGAATGTCGACGCGGGGGTATACTGGAACCACGTCTTTAACAGCATTACCTGGGCGGATGTGCGCGGGGGCTTCATTAAAGCAGTCTGTTTCGGGGCGCTGACAATTTCGATCTGTTCCTACCGGGGTTTTTATACGCACTTGAAGTCGAGCCTGCGCGGGGTGCGCGGGGTGAGCGAGTCTGCGACGCGGGGGGTTGTCTTTTCCAGCGTAGCGGTCTTGGCAGCGGATTATTTAATCACTTCATTTTTGATCTAGGATGTCTGAAAGTTTTCTCCAGATACGAGGTTTGAAAAAGCACTTCGGCACAAAGCGGGTGCTGGATGGGATCGATCTTGAGATTGCACGGGCCTCGGTAACGACGATTATCGGGAAGAGCGGGATCGGTAAATCGGTGTTTTTAAAATGCATTGCAAATCTGATGACTCCGGATGCGGGGGAGATTCTTTTGGACGGTGTTTCAATCGGGAGTAACCGCCGGGGTGCGGAGGGTTCCGAAGGCTTTACCTTTAGCTATATGTTTCAAAACAATGCCCTCTTTGATTCCCTGACGGCGTTTGAGAATGTGGCCTTGCCTTTGCGGGAAGCGGTGGGCTTACCGACAGAGGCGGTGGGGAAACGAGTGGCGGAACTGCTGGATCAACTGGATCTGGGGGAAGCCGGATCCCGCTATCCGGCGGAGCTTTCAGGCGGGATGCAAAAACGGGTGGCTTTGGCGCGGGCGCTGGTCACTAACCCCGAGGTAGTTTTATTTGATGAACCGACCACCGGCCTGGATCCCGAGCGCAAGTTTGGTGTTTTTGATATGATCGCGGACTATCGTGAACGCTTTGGTTTTACCGCTTTATTAGTGAGTCATGATATTCCGGAGGTTTTTGAAATCAGTGACAAGGTTGCTTGGTTGGACGAGGGAAAAATCCGTTTCTTTGGCGACCCGGGCGAATTGGCTGCGGACTCGCCGCGCTCATGGTCAGGCTTGCTGCAATCCGACGGCATGGTAGAAAAGAGATAAATTTAATAAAAGGAAGGCATGAAAAATAGAAAAATTGAATACTTGGTTGGCTGCTTCGTTTTGGCGGGGCTTGTCGCAATTTTATACCTCGCCATTCAGGTAGGCGGGGCGCGTCTCCTTGGGGGAGACAGCTATGAATTGAAGGCGCAGTTTTCAAGTGCGGCGGGGGTGAACCCCGGTAGCCGCGTGGAAATCGCGGGAGTACGTGTGGGCACGGTCAAACGCGTGGAATTGGACGAGGCCTATTTCGCGATGGTAACGCTGGAACTGCCAAATTCTCTAAAGGTCGACGAGGACACCATTGCCTCAGTCAAGACCTCGGGCCTGATTGGGGACCGATTCATTGAACTATCGCCTGGAGGTTCTGATCTTTATCTGGAAGATGGCGGTATGATTTATGATACCGAATCGGCTCTGGATATTGAGGATCTCATTAGCCGCTTTGCGCTGGGCGGAATTGACGGCGGGGAGAAATAAACCTAAACCTATGTGTATGAAAAGATGTATATTCGTATTTTTGTTAGCCTGCGGCATGGGCTTACATGCGAATCCCGATCCGGTGGTCGAACTACAGGACTCAGTTGCCGTTGCCGTGGAAGTGCTTTTTGGGGAAGGTAGCGAGGCTAAGAGTGTTGAAGCAAAGCGCAGGGCTGTTCGTGCCGCCTTTGAGGCAAAGTATAATATGGATATCATCATCCGTCGTGCGATAGGGCGGAATTGGCGCCGCCTTTCAGAGGAAGACCAAGCTCAAATCCTAGAACTCATCAAGGAAGTGGTCCTGAAGGCATACATAGATGGGATGGAAGGGAAATCACGACCGGAAATCAGCTACGGAGAGGCAGTCAAAAATGGGGAAAACCGTCTGGAAATACCCTCTACGGTCAAGGTGGATGGCCGTGCGGTTCATTTGAAATACAAGTTGGCGCGCATGCAGTCAGGATGGGAACTGTATGATTTGGTTGCGGAGGAGATCAGTTTGGTCTCCAACTATCGCCAGCAATTTGACGAGCATTTCCGTCGGGGTACCGCCGCAGAACTTATCGAAAAACTACTAGAACTACTTAAACATGAAAAATTGGATCCCAAGCATGCTCTCTAAGGCGACCGCTTTTTTGCTAATTAACAGTTTCATTTTTGTGGGCGTACTCAGCGCCAATGAATTTGTAAGCATGGACGAATTGTTTGATGAGGACATGGAGGAAACCGCGCCCAGCGTGCAGGATCCTTTCGAGTCTGTGAATCGTGCAATTTTCAAGTTCAACGATTTTATCTATTTGAATCTCCTGAATCCCGCCGCCAGTGGTTATGAATACCTTACACCGGATGTGGTTGAGGATAAACTGAGCAACTTTTTTGATAATTTGAATTTTCCGGTACGACTTGTCGGCAATCTTTTGCAGGGAAAATTCGAGGGTGCGCTATTGGAGAGCGGCAGCTTTCTTTTGAATGCAACGGTGGGTGTTGCGGGCTTGAATCGTCCCTCGGATAAATTGCCCGAATTGGAGTCATTACCGAAGGAGGATATTGGCCAGGCACTCGGTTTCTGGGGCTTGGGTCATGGCCCGTATTTGGTCCTGCCGGTTTTGGGGCCGTCTTCTGTTAGAGATTTGGTCGGACGGGTTGCCGACCGTGCGGTCGATCCATTTCAAATCCCCTTCGAGCAAGTGCATGAATGGGAAGTGCGCAGCATTTATAGTGTTGGCGACACGGTGGTGAATAGCCCAACACAGGTGCAGCGCTACCAGCAAATGAAGGGGACGGCCCTGGATTCTTACATTTCGCTTCGAAACGGCTACATCCAGTATCGCGATGCCGCAGTGAAGCACTAATCAGGACGTGCTTAGAAAAAAGGTCTTAAAGTTTTTCTCGACGGTCGCCGCGAAGGATGTGGCTTGAGTCTCAAGGATTGCTGTAACTACGCTTGCTTCGAAAGCTTCCAGAAATAATTCCTGCCAATTAGCAGGGGCAGGGGGGACTAGCGATGGATGGAGCCTAATGGCGGGAAGCATGCGCGCGTCGGCTGCGTAGTATTCCAGGGCGGCAGGTTTATAGTTACTTAAATACAAGGCCAGGTGAGGTCTTGGGCCTCGATAAACTACCCCCTGAATCAAGTGGTTGCTGCGCAATTATTTTACAATTCAATTTTTTTATTAAAAAAGTTGCAAAACCATACTAAAAGTCAAAAAGTGTAAGTAACATTAATTATGTTACTAATAATGTAAAAAAATAAATCAAAAAAATAGCTATGAAGTTACAAAAAATAATAACAATCTTCAGTTCACTGCTGTTTGCGTTATCAAGCACTCATGGAGTGGTAAACGTAAATTTTGGAGGAGGAACTGGTACGAACTTGGGCACTGATGTCGATAACTGGATAACCAATAACATTGCTGCCACTGATGGTGGTGCTGGTTTAGCTTATAACTGGGAAAATGTCATTACGAATACATCCTCGATAAATTCAGTAAATAACAATTTCGATGTCGTGCTTGAGACCACCTTGAACCACACTATAGGTCACGGCTACCTCTTCAATCAAACCTTTGATTTGTCTCAAACGGTTGCCGGTATTACAGCGATGACATTTACGATGGATTTCGATGCCACTGAAATTGCAAATTGGAGACCAATGATGCTTATTGGCAGCCAGCAATATATTTGGACAGATCCAAACACCGTTAATCCGTTTAATGGTACGAATCAAATTACAGTTGCTAACGCGGAGAGCAATGCGAGCTGGAGTACTATTCTATTTAATAATATCAACGTTATGGGTGATGTAGACAACGGATTAGCTCCGAATCTTCAGGCCAACACAGGAATGATACAATTCGGATTTATTCAATGGGGGGGAAGTAATGGTGGTACACTTGATAAGAGTTTTACTTTAGGCATCGACCAGTTTGAGGTCGACATCACCTACGATGCGGTGCCTGAGCCTGCTCCCTATGGGCTGATTCTGGGAGCAGCTGGTTTATTCTTTGTGATGCTTCGCCGCCGTCGCGGATAAGCACAGTTGGCCTCACCAAATTTACCGAAGCCCCGGTTGCTCAAGGCACCGGGGCTTTTCTGTGCCTAAGGAGCCGGATAAAGGCCCAAGTGAGGCATTACGCATTCGGGTCAAGAAAGTAGGTTTTAAAATTTTGCTCCACGATTCCTGCGAGCGTAGTAGTTTGAAGTTGAAGGCTTTGTGCGATGGCGTGATAGGCTGGCTTCAAATTGGCAGGGTGATTGAGTTCGGGGTTAGGTAGAATAAATGCCCGCTCATGGGTAGGTGGTAGGAAATTGGGTGCATCGGTCTCGATTAAAAGACGGTCTTGCGGAATGGCACCAAGGGCCTGCTGGGCGAGCTTGTTTTTAAACTGAGCAGCGTTAAAGGAAAAATAGGCACCCATATCGGTGAGTTCCGGGATGCATTCAATGGGCCCGTTATAGGCGTGCAGGTGAAATCCGCGAGGAGGGAGCGGGCCGGTGCTCAGAATATGCATCAATGGATCAGTTGCTTTGAGCGCGTGGATAGTAACCGGTAGGTTATGGGCGGC
>CBFHXZ010000003.1:11934-86676 GCA_965659965.1 Coraliomargaritaceae bacterium | reverse complement strand
GCATCCTCCCCATCCAGCGAACCATCCTTTAAAATATCGCACTCGATCCCCGCAAAGAGATGCGCACCCCCCGGTCCCGAGGCATTGTAGGCCCGCACTTTTTCGACTTGTTTTAAAACCCGGGCATCGTCCAAACCATTGGCTTGAAAACTAGCCTTCGAATGATCCGCCAGGCCAAGGTATTCAAATCCCAGTTCCTTTGCCGCCAAAGCCATCGATTCAAGCGTGTCCCGTCCGTCCGAGGCATCCGTGTGGTTGTGAAAGACTCCTCTTACCATCTCCGCCTCCAACAGTTCCGGCATCACGCCACCCTCGGCAGCCTCCAACTCTCCCATCCCCTCGCGCAACTCAGGCGGAATTTCAGCCAGCCCCAGAAATTCAAACAAGCCCGCCTCGGTCTCAATTCCGTGCCCCGTCGGCCCCGCCTCAGCATCCTCCTTTTTCGTCAGTCCCCACTCGCTCAAACTGTAACCCCGCGCCAACGCCCGTTGCCGCAAAGCCACATTGTGCTCCTTCGATCCCGTAAAATGATGCAGCGCAAACGCGAACTGTTCCTCCGGAACGACCCGTAAATCCGCCTGCAAACCACCCTCAAAACGCACACTCGATTTCGTCGCCCCCTGCGCCGTTACCGATTCCACTGCAGGCTGCGAAACAAACCACTCCATCACCGGTTCAACCTCCAAGGCCGCCACTACAAAATCCAAATCCCCCACCGTTTCCTTTAACCGCCGCAAACTCCCCGCGATCTCTGCCCGCTTCACCTGCGGAAGTCCACGCAAACCCTCGAGTATCGGACGCGCCACCGCATCCGCCTGCCACCATAAATGACGCTTCGCATACGCCGCCCGTTGTTTAATCCCCAATAATATTTTCTCCGCCGTCTTCGCTCCAAATCCTTTTATTCCCGCGACCGCCCCGTTTTCACAAGCCGCTTGCAGGGCCTCGATGCTGTCGACCCCCAAAGCCTCGTGCATTTTGCGCACCCGCTTCGCCCCCAACCCCGGAATCTCCAATATCTCAATCAAACCCGGCTCCACCGAAGCCCGCAATTTTTCTAAAAACGGTAACTCCCCACTCCCACGCAAAGTCGCCACCTTCTCAATCAACGCAGTCCCCATGCCCGGCAACTTCCCCAATTCATCCGCCTCCAATAAAGCATCCAAATCCTCTTCCATCGTCTCAAGCGCACGCGCCCCCGTTTGATAGGCCCGTATTTTAAACGGGTTCTCCCCCAGCAATTCCAACAAGACCGCAATCTCCTCCAACGCCAAGACTATATCCGTTTTCGTCATCTACTAAACATCTCCCTCTAAGACCGAAACCAGCTCTCCCTGTAACTCACTCAACGCCTCCGGTCGCACCCAGTAAATCATGTCACGACACATCTTCTTGTTCGTAATGATGCCCGCCTGACGCAAAACCCGCAAGTGGTGCGAGGTCGAGGGTTGCGACAAGCCTATCCGCTCCGCGATCTTTGAAACGTTACAAGCCCGCTCGCAACTCGGCTCCGAGGGCAACATCCGAAGAATCCGTAAACGCACCGGATCACCAATCGCCCAAAATTGCCGGGCCATCGTTTCCATCTCCTGCGTTACCTCCTTTGTTTTCATTGACTTATTCAAATATATCAATACTTATCCTCTTCTTAAACAAGCTCAAATTTAATTTTGCCGCCTTCCATCCTACCATGTTTCCAGACGACGCCCTAAATAATTGGCATTCCGGACAAGGCCATTGGTCCCACATTGACCCCGACGACTGGAACAACTGGAAATGGCAACTCAAGAACCGCCTCACCTCTCTCGAGGACTTGGAACCCTACCTCGAACTAGACTCCGATGAACGCGCCGGGTGCCACTTCGCCAACAAGAAGCTCGCCCTCGCGATTACCCCCTACTTCTTCAACCTCATCAATTCCGACGACCCCGACGACCCCATTCGTCGCCAAGTCATCCCCCGCGCGGGTGAAACCCATACCGCCCCCGAAGAACGCCTCGACCCCGTTGGCGAGGAAGCATCCAAAGCCGTCGACGGCATCATCCACCGCTACCCCGACCGTGTCCTCTTTCTCGTCACCGACCGCTGCGCCGCCTATTGCCGTTACTGCACCCGCAGTCGCCTCGTCTCCAACGCCCAGGATTACAACTTCCACCCCGAATTCGAAACCGGACTCCAATACATCCGCGAACACCCCGAAATCCGCGACGTCCTCCTGAGCGGCGGCGACCCCCTCCTCCTTTCCGATAACAAACTCGACCACCTCCTCCGCGAACTCCGCGCCATCCCCCACGTCGAATTCATCCGCATCGGTTCACGCATTCCCGTCTTCCTCCCGCAGCGCATTACCCCCGAGCTTTGCGACATCCTCAAAAAACACGGCCCCGTCTGGATGAGCATTCACGTCAACCACCCCCATGAATGCACCCACGCCCTTCGCGATGCCTGCGAACGCCTTGCCTTTGCCGGCGTCCCCCTCGGCAACCAGTCCGTGCTTCTTAAAGGCGTCAACAACGACCCCGCCATTTTACAGTCCCTCATCCACCGCCTCCTCATTATGCGGGTGCGCCCCTACTACCTATACCAGTGCGACCTCATCACCGGTAGCGCCCACCTCCGCACCGACCCCCGCGAAGGCATCGAACTCATCCGTTCCCTCCGCGGACACACCACCGGTTACGCCATCCCCCAATTCGTCATCGACGCCCCCGGCGGCGGCGGGAAAATCCCCCTCAATCCCGACTACGTTGAAAAAATAACCGAGGAAGCACTCCTCCTTCGCAATTTTCAGGGCGACACCTATCGCTATCCCCTCAAGGCCTCCATGCCCGCCGAGCGCAAGGAGAACGACCCCCTGCCCAGCCCCATTCTCGCGTAAGATCCCTAAATCTGGTTCACGATCAGCCGCACCGCATCCAGTCGCAAGTGCGCCCCGCCAATCGCCTTTGCTACATCCTTGATGGTGCCCTCCGCCAATTCGATTTCTTCCAATCGAACCCCCGGATTCACCTTCCGCAACTCCCGCAAACGCTCCGCCTCGCCATCAAGGCGCGCATGCGCTTCCCGCAGCGCCGACTCCAGAATCACACTCTGCCTTTGCCGCGCAAAATCCTTTGCCGCCTGCAACTGCCTCGGAACCAGCGCCTGCAACAACTCCGGTTCCTGTTGCACCCGAAAGACCGCCTCGTCCCGCGTTCCCGCCTGAACCCTTGCCAACGAAAAATCCTCCGTTCGATCTTCATAAAACATATCCACCACTACCCGCAGCGGCATCGGCGGCAGAAAACGATCCACGTGCAAGTGCGCCGGTGCCACCGTTTCCAAAACATACACCGCCTCCAGCATCAGCGCTGGAGCCCCATCATTATCCACCCAACTCACCAGCGCGCTGTTTCCCTGTTCACTGCTCAAAATCAAATCAATCGAACCGCGCACCATCGGATGATCCCATGTCAGAAAACTAATGTCCTCGCGCCCCAGCGCCACGCTTCGATCCAAAGTCACATTCGTACCCGAATCCGAAAGCCCCGGGAAAGAGTCCGTAAACAACTGCCCCGGACTCAGGCGATACGTGCGTTCAAAAAGATCCTCCACCTTCACCCCGTAGTGGTCAAAAATACGGTTCATAAAACCATCCAAATCCCGGCTCTTATCCAATTCCTCAATACAGGAAACCAACTCCCCCGCCACACCTGCACGATACGAATTCAAGGCGATCAACTTATCCTGTCCTTCCGCCAGCGAACACTCCAACTGCTCACGAAAAGTTGCGCTCGCTTCTACCAGTTCCTCCACCGCTTCACCCGTCGGCACATCCCCCTTGTGGTACACCGCACTCAAGGCCCGCACCGCATCGCCGAAACGTTCCAGATACGCATTCCCGCCCCGCAGCGAATGCTCCACGTTCCCAAGCCCCTCATGGTGCCAGCGCATTAACAACTCCACGCAACTGCCCTCCAAAAACGGCATGTGCACCTTGATCGTCTCCGTCTGACCAATCCGGTCCAGCCGCCCGATCCGTTGCTCCAACAACTCCGGGTTCAGCGGCATGTCAAACAGCACCAAATGATGCGCAAACTGAAAATTCCGCCCCTCACTTCCGATCTCCGAGCACAACAAAATCCGCGCCCCTTCCGGATCCGCAAACCACGCCGCATTCCGGTCGCGCTGCAACAAGCTCAACTCCTCATGAAAAACCGCCGCCTTTACCTTAACCAAATCCTGCAGGGCCTCCTGCACCGCCATCACTTTTTCCTTCGTGCGGCATATCAGCAATACTTTCGCCTCTCCCAAACGTGCCAGCAAATCCACCAACCAGGTAATGCGCGGCCCCTTGTGGTAATCATAAACCACCGCCTCACCTGACCCAAACTCCTCAACTTCAAATTCCCGCTGAAAACGATCCCGCAATTCCTCCCCCGAAAGCCCCGCCCGTGGTTCCACCGCCACCGGCAATCCCTTCCGCTCCGGAAACCCCTGCAAGGCCTCCCGTGTGTTCCGAAAAATCACCCGCCCCGTTCCGTGACGATCCACCAAATCCCCCAACAAAGCCTTCGGGGTTTTCAATCGTTCCTCAAACTCCCCCGCATCCAATTCCTCAAACGTCCCCTCCAAAAATGCCCGATCCTTACCCGTCAGTACTTTCCCCTCATCCAGCTTTGCCGCTACTTTCGCCACATCCGTATAGTCCGCCTGTTCCGCCTTGAACCCCTCCAAGTCCGGATAGCGATCCGGGTCTAAAAGCCGTAGGCGCGCAAAGTGCCCCTCCGCTCCCAATTGTTCCGGAGTTGCCGTCAACAACAACAAACCCGCCGCCTTTTCTGCCAGCCCTTCCACAAGGCTATACTCCGGACTCGCACCCTTCGGCGACCACGCCAAATGGTGCGCCTCGTCCACCACCAACATATCCCAGGGCGCACCCAACGCCGCCGCCGCCAAGGCCGGGTTTTTTACCAAGCCCGGCAAACTGCATAAAAATAACTGGTGTTCCATGAAGCGATTGCTCTCCACCCCATCCGTTTCCGTATCCACCAGCGTGAACCACAAATTGAAACGCCGTAATAACTCGATGAACCACTGGTGCATGAGCGATTCCGGCAACAAAATCAAAACCCGCCGCGCCCGACCCGTCAGAATCAAACGGTGCAAAATCAAACACGCCTCAATCGTTTTTCCCAATCCCACCTCATCCGCCAGCAAGACCCGAGGCGCGTAACGATTCGACACCTCCGTCGCAATATACAACTGGTGTGGAATCAGATCAATCCGCCCGCCCAGCAAACCCGCCACCGGCGATTGCCGCGCCGCACTCAAACGCTCCAGCGATTCCAAACGCAGCGCAAACGCCGCCGAGGGATCCACCTGCGCATTCATCAAACGCTCCTCCGGTTTACTAAAACTGATACTGTCCGAAAGCTCCGCCTCGGGAATCTCACGCCCTGCCCCATGGTAGGTCAAAAGCCCCTCCACTTCCGTCACCGATTCCACCACCAACGCAACGCCATCCTTCGCCTGCACCGTATCGCCCGCCCGAAATGCCACCCGCTTAATCGGCGCATTCGCCGTCGCATACATCCGCGACGCATTCGCCGCCGGGAACGCCAACTCCAAACGATGCCGCGACACCGACTCCAAAACACCCAGCCCCAATTCCGGTTCCGTCTCACTGATCCATCGTTGCCCAATCTTATACGCGACCATTACAACAGAATCCCAAATCACCACCACCGAGTCAAGCCACCCGCCGGAGACAGACCCAATTATCCCTCCCAATTGTTGAGGCAAGGGATAACAAAACAAAAGTATCTCACTTTTTAAAAATTCATATATTAAATTTTTTACTTCAAATTATAATTTTATAAAAGTATCAAACTTCAATAAAAAGAATCGCCTGAAGCAAACCTCCACCTTGCAGCCTAACGCCCCAATCCGCCTGACTCATCACGCACTGTTACGCTGTCATCAGCGCAAGGTCGACCTCAACAGCATCACCCACACAATTAGAAATCCCAGCCGTAGGCTTGTGACTGAAAAGTGCCTCGATGGAGAGTACAAATATCGATTTGAAAAAGACTACGGAATTCGCAAACTTGTCTTAATCGCAAAGGAGCAAAACAATCAAATCCTTGTAATCACCGCCTACTGGACTGCCCTCAACGCATGAAATACAGGATCCAATTTAAAACGAAAAACAACCGCGCAAAAATCACCTCCGAAGATGACTGCAGCTATGTGCAGTTTTCCGATGATCCCATCGCGCGCACGGTAGAAATCTCCAAAGGCTACCCTGCACTCAACCTCGACATTGATAAAGAGGGTCGCATCGTCGGCCTCGAACTACTCGGCCGAAAAGAGTTCACCCTCAAAAAAATCATCTCGGCGCTCTCTCCCGTGCTTCCCGAGAAAGAAAGCGGTTCCCTCCAGGCATCCCTTGAGCAGGTCATGTCCGCTTGAGTATTGCGCCCGTAACTTCGGGCTTCAATTTTCAGCCGCATGCCACCAGTCTCGCCCCATGCCTGAAGCCGCCCTACTCCATATTCCCGACGCTGTCCCCGAAGCGGAAGCCTTTGCCCGTTGTTCCCACCTCGCCATCGGCGCGCACCCGGACGACCTCGAGTTCATGGCCTACCACGGCATCAGCGCCTGCTACCAACAAGACCTCGCCTGGTTTGGCGGTATCGTTTGTACCGACGGAGCCGGCAGTTCCCGCTCGGGCGCCTACGCGGAATACAGCGACGCGGATCTCGTCGCCTGCCGTCAAAAGGAACAAATCCGCGCCGCCGACCTCGGGCAATACAGCTTCGTCGAATGCCTCAACCATCCCAGCGACACCGTCAAAGATCCCACCGCCCGCCAAGTCTGCATCGCCCAACTCGAAGACCGACTCCTCAAAGCACAACCCGAAATTTGCTACACCCACAACCCCGCCGACAAACACCCTACTCATGTCGCCGTTTGCCATGCCACCCTCGAAGCCTGCCGCCGCCTCCCGCCCCATTCACGTCCACGCAAACTCTACGCCTGTGAAATCTGGCGCGACCTCGATTGGCTCAACGATGATGAAAAAATCGCCCTCGACGCCAGTGCCTTCCCCGAGTTAGCCGACCAACTCTACGCCTGTTTCGATTCCCAAATCGCCGGCGGGAAAAATTACGCCGAAGCCGTCATCGCCCGCCAAACCGCACACGCCACCTTCCTCCAACCCAACCACCCCGACCGCGTCAAACGCCTCACCCTCGCCCTCGACCTCACCCCACTCCTCCAAGACGATTCCCTTAGCCTCGCCGATTATATCGCCGCCGCCATTGATCGCTTTCAATCCAGCGTCCTCGATGCCATTACAGAACGCTAAGCTGAGGGTGGACGTTATTTCCTGTTCACTGCCCTGAAGCCAGCTTAGCTGGCGACCGCTCAAAGGCGCTCATTTTCACTTATCCTAAAAACAAAAAATATTAGTGTTTAATTAGTGAGGATTAGCGGTTGCCGGCTCTGCCGGGTTCGTGGTTTTCGTGCCGTTCGTGGTTACTCCTACTCTTAATCTTAATCCTACCCCCCCCCCACTTTCCAACTAACAACCTTCAACTTAAAACCCCTTCGATGTTTGATGTTCGACCTTTGATGTTCGGCGTTCTCAAGACGATGAATGGCTTCCCCGCACAAGAACATTGAACTCGCCCAACAAATCCCCTTAGCTCCACATCATGGAAATAAGCGCAAAGAACCCCCTCGTCGGAATCATCATGGGCAGCCAATCCGATTGGCCCACCATGGGCGAAGCCGCCGCCCTACTCGAAGGGCTACAAATCCCCTTCGAATCTAAAATCGTCAGCGCGCACCGCACCCCCAAGCGACTCTACGAATACGCCGAGACCGCCGAGTCCCGCGGACTGCAGGTCATCATTGCCGGAGCCGGTGGTGCCGCTCACCTCCCGGGCATGACCGCTTCCCTTACCGCCCTCCCTGTCCTGGGAGTTCCGATTCAATCCAAAGCCCTTAGCGGCCAAGACTCCCTGCTATCCATTGTGCAAATGCCCGCCGGGATTCCCGTGATGACCCTCGCCATCGGAGTCGCGGGTGCGAAAAACGCCGCCCTTTCCGCCGCCGCCATCCTTGCCCTCAATGATGCCGGACTCAGCGAACGCCTCAAAGCCTTCCGCGAGACCCAAACCAAAACCGTCCTCGAAAACGACACCCCCCAGGCATGATTCCTCCCGGCGCAACCATCGGTATTCTTGGCGGCGGCCAACTCGGGCGCATGCTCATTCTCGCGGGCCGTCCCATGGGTTACCGTTTTCATGTTTACGAACCCAGTGGGCCCTGCGCCGCCGGACAGGTTGCCGACCGCGAAATCAACCGTCCCTACAACGACACCACCGCCCTTCGAGAATTTGCCGAAGGGGTCGATGTCATCACACTTGAATTCGAAAACATCCCCGCCGAGGTCATCGAGACCCTCAGCGCGGTGAAACCCGTTCTCCCCGGTTGGACCGCCCTGCACACCTGCCAACACCGCCAACGCGAGAAGGATTTTCTCAAAGCAGCAGGCTTTCCCTGCGCCCCTTTTGAATACGCCGATTCCGCCAGCAGCCTCGAGGCTGCCGTTGCCGCCATCGGGTTCCCCTCCGTCATTAAAACCGCCGCCTTCGGTTACGACGGCAAGGGTCAGGTAAAACTCGACGCCGCCGCAGACGATTATCCCGCCCTCTGGGAACAACTCGGTGCCCCGCCCCGCGTGGTTGTAGAAAAATGGATCCAACACCAGGGCGAGTTTTCCGTCGTTTGCGCCCGCCGTGCCGACGGCGCGACCCATACCTTCCCCATGGCGGAAAACGTGCACGTGCACCACATCCTGCACGCCTCCATCCTACCCGCCCGCGCGCCGGAGGCGGTTCATATTGAAGCCGCACAACTTGCCACCGCCCTCACCGAATCCCTTGAGGTCGTTGGACTCCTCGCCGTCGAGTT
Organism: Coraliomargaritaceae bacterium; assembly: GCA_965659965.1. Classification (GTDB taxonomy): domain Bacteria; phylum Verrucomicrobiota; class Verrucomicrobiia; order Opitutales; family Coraliomargaritaceae; genus UBA7445. The sequence goes on along the minus strand of CBFHXZ010000003.1, from coordinate 77,712 downwards.
TTTCCTCGATGCCGACGGTTCCCTTATCATCAATGAAATGGCGCCTCGTCCTCACAATTCCGGTCACTACACCATCGAAGGTTGTCCTAGTTCCCAGTTCGAGCAGCACCTCCGCGCCGTCTGCGGGCTTCCCTTTGGCGACAGCAACCTCTTCCGCCCCATCGTCATGCTCAATTTACTCGGGGATGTTTGGAAAAACGGTGCACCCGACTGGTCTGCCCTCCTCGCCGACCCCGCCGCCAAGCTCCACCTCTACGACAAAGGCGAAGCCCGACCCGGACGCAAAATGGGGCACTTCACCGTTACCGGAGTAAGCCCCGAAGCCGCCCTCGAAGCGGCCGAGGCTCATTTCAAAAAACTCTGCAATTAAATTTCGTTCAACTGACGGACGACTACGCTGTTCTGCGCGAATAATTATTCATATTTAACTTATTAACTTTTATTTTATAGGTGTTCTTAGTTTTTTATAATATTTTTATGATAAAGATCACATCATACCGCATAGGGCAGACCCCCCTCGCTCGCGGGCGCTTTATTTAGGGTCCTCGCCGACGCCAACAACCGTGGCGACCTCTGGAAAGCTGTCTACGATGGCGAATACACCACCATCGTTCCCGAACCTGCCACTTGCGCCTTGATATTCGGTGCACTGGTCTTGGGCGGAACGATCCTTCGCCGGCGTTTTAAGCGCTAGCCGCCTGCGCGAAAAAGTAACGCGGGCGCTGGTTGAGGTCTTCGAGGACTTCCCCCTGGAGTCCGTTTTCTTGAGCGAGGGCTTGTAGGGCATCGCCCTGCGCGATGCCCGTCTCGAGCGCAAGGAGGCCACCCTCCGCGAGAAAGGTTGGCGCGCCTGCTAAGAGGATACGCAAATCGTCCATGCCGTCGGTTCCGGCGGCGAGGGCGGCATGCGGTTCATGGGCGGCGACTTCGGGTGCGGCGGTCCGCATCTCTTCACCGGTAAGGTAGGGGGGATTGGAAACAATGAGGTCGAAGGTTGCTCCCATCGGCAGGGCATCCCACCAAGAGCCTTCGAGGAATCGAATGCGTTCGTCGAGGCGGTTGCGGGTGGCATTTTCACCCGCGAGGGCGAGGGCTTCTGCGCTGGCATCGGTAGCGGTCACTTCGGCGTCCGGGAAGGACTGGGCGAGGGCAAGGGTGAGCGCGCCGGAACCGGTGCCGAGGTCGAGGACGCGGGCGGGGGGCGTATCGCGCAGGCGGCGGTGGAGCAGGTCGGCGAGTTCCTCGGTCTCGGGTCGGGGGATGAGTGCGCGAGAATCCACCGCGAGGTGCAGTCCCGCAAATTCCACCCTGCCGAGAATGTATTGGAGGGGTTCGCGGGCGGCGCGGCGTTTAACGAGGGGGCGGAGGTTTTCGAGTTGTGCTTCGGTGAGGGGGCGGTCGAGGTCGAGGTATAAGTCGAGGCGTTTGAGGCCAAGGGCGTGGGCGAGGATGAGATCGGTCTCAAGGCTCGGATTGGCGATCCCTTTCTCTGCCAAGAAAGGTTCCGTGCGTGCCTTGATTTCGCGGAGGGTGCGCATGGGCGGGTCAGCTCGCCTGTTGTTTAAGGAGGTTTTCGATACGCGCCTCGTAGTCGACGTTGTACAAACCGTCGATGAGTTCATCGAGCCCGCCGTCGATGGCGGGGGGCAGGGAAAGGTTCATGCCGATGCGGTGGTCGGTGAGGCGGCCCTGCGGGAAGTTGTAGGTGCGAATGCGTTCTGAACGGTCACCGGTGCCGATTTGCCCTTTGCGTTCGGCGGCGTATTTAGCGTTTTCCTCGTCTACTTTGGCTTTGAGCAAGCGGGCGCGCATGACGCCAAGGGCTTTGGCGCGGTTCTTGATTTGAGAGCGTTCGTCGGCGCAATAAACCGAGGTGCCGGTGGGTTTGTGCACCATCATGACGGCGGAGTCGGTAGTATTGACATGCTGGCCGCCCGCGCCGGAAGCGCGCATGGTGGAGATTTCGAGGTCGTTGGGATTGATCTCGATATCAACTTCCTCGGCTTCAGGGAGTACCGCCACGGTTGCGGTGGAGGTGTGGATGCGGCCCTGGGTCTCCGTGACGGGCACGCGTTGCACCCGGTGAACGCCGCTCTCGAATTTGAGATGTTTGTAGGCGTCTTCTCCGGTGACGTTAAAAATGATTTCCCGGTAGCCTCCTGTTTCTGCGGGACTGGTGCTGATGACTTCGACGCGCCAGCCCTTGGACTCAGCGTAGCGGGAATACATGCGAAAGAGGTCGCCGGCAAAGATATTGGCTTCGTCGCCACCGGCACCACCGCGGATTTCCATGACGGAGTTGCGGCTATCGGTGGGATCAGGCGGGATCATCGCGCGGAGGACAGATTGAACGAGGTCTTCGCGTTGTTTGGTAAGGCTTTCAATTTCCTCGGCGGCCATTTCGCGCAACTCCGCCTCGACGGATTCATCCTCCATCATGGCTTGGTTTTCGGCAATTTCCCGGTCGGCTTTATGGTAGGCTTCGAATTTTTCCACGAGCCCGCTGAGGCGTTGGTGCTCGCGGGAAATTTCTGCAGCGCGGCGTTGGTCGGAGTAAAAATTGGGCTCGGCCATTTTGGCATCAAGCTCGCTGAGCTTCTCGCGGAAAGGCGCAATGTCTGGAATCTTGTGCATGTACATGAAAATGCGTTGCAGTTAATGGAGGGAAAGACAACTATGTAGTGCTTTGCCGCCGAAATGAAGAAAGCGCTCCACCGTCAGAATATCGTCGCATGTATTTGGGATTTCGACAAGACCCTGATCCCGGGTTACATGCAGGCGCCGATCTTCAACGCCTTTGGGATGGATGCGGAAGCCTTTTGGAAAGAGGTGAATGGTTTGCCGGAAATCTACGCCCAGCGGGGCAATCGGGTATCGGGAGACACGGTTTATTTGAATCACCTGCTGAGTTTTGTGAAGAACGGCGAGTTGAAGGGCTTGACGAACGCCCGTCTGCGCGAACTGGGTGCGGAGCTGGAATTTTACCCCGGGGTGCGCGAACTGTTTGAAAGCCTGAAAACCCTCGCCTCCGACAAAGCGGAATACCAGAAACACAATATCCAACTGGAGCATTACATCATCAGCACTGGATTGGCAGAGATGATTCGGGGGAGTACCGTCGCGCCGCTGGTGGAGGGAATCTTTGGCTGTGAATTCATCGAAGCCCCCCTACCCCCGCACTATTCACGGCAGGACGAATTACCGCTGCACATGGAATTTGAATTGAGCCAAATCGGAACGATTGTCGATAACACCGCCAAGACGCGCTACATTTTTGAAATCAACAAGGGCAGCAACAAAAACCCAGGCATTGATGTGAATGCCACGATCGCACCCGCTGCCCGTCGCGTGCCGATCGAACGCATGATTTATATCGCCGATGGCCCCAGCGACGTGCCGGTGTTCTCAGTGGTAAAAAGCAATGGCGGCAAGACCTACGCGGTCTACAACCCGGACAGCGAGGCGGAATTTGAACAAAATGACGCCCTCCTCCATGCGGGACGCATCCACGCCTACGGTCCTGCCGATTACCGCCACGGATCCATCACCGCAAAATGGTTGCGCATGCACGTGCGCGGCATCTGCGAAACCATCGTGGCAGACGGCGAACAAGCCCTTTCCGAGAACGTGCGGAACGCGCCGCGCCACTTGCACGAGGAGGATGAACCAAAACCACCACAGCGTACCGCTGAAGCTACACCACCCAAAGATCTTTTTGCGCAGGATTAAACTTTTCTGCGCATCTCACGCCCTGTGCTTTACAAGCACCACTCCCCAGATAGAAAGAATAACATGAAATGCTCCCCTCTCTTTTTCGCCTCCGCTTTAGCCGCCGCAATTTTCGCCTTCAGCGGTTGCCAAACGACTAGCCTACCCGCGGGAACCATCACCGCGCCAACGCAACCCGTGCCTGCTTCGGCACCCGAGGATTTTAGCTTCCTGCCCACCACCCCGGAAGCGGAACCGACCCCCGACCTTGCGGATGCCCTCAACCCGGAACCCCAGGCAAATGAAGTTCTCTTTAGCTCCAGCCAGGTGCAAGTTAGCAAGCGCCTTGTTCAGGAGGGACAAGTTAATGATGCCCTGCGCTACGTGCTGAAGATTGACGCAAAGGAAGCGGTTGACGGCGTGCGTATCACGGAGACCCTGCCCGCAAATATTCGCTTTGTCTCGGGCAACCCGACCCCGACCGTGCGAAACAATGAATACCTCTGGAACTTTGGCGCGCTCGAGCGCGGAGCATCCCGCGAAATCGCGGTCACGTTTCAAGCCCTGGGCGAGGGCGACCACACTATTTGCTCGGATGTCTCGGTTCAAAACCGCCTCTGCCTCCCCTTCTTTACCGGTCAACCCAAGCTCGAGGTCACCAAGTCTGGCCCCGCCACCATTGAACTTAATGAAAGCGGAACGTGGTTGGTTACCGTTGCGAATAAAGGCAGTGCCGTGGCGCGTGATGTGAACGTGAAGGATACCTTCCCCGAAGGACTACAGGCCACTGGAAATGCGACGCAGAGCCTTGGCGACCTCGCCCCGGAAACCAGCGAAACCGTGAGCTTTAACGCGCGCGCCGTTCAACAGGGTAGCTTTACCAATACCGCCAGCGCAAGCTATCGCGGCGGCCCCGCTCCCGCAACGGGCAGCAGCCCCGTTACGGTGGTGCAATCCGAGATCCTGATTTCCAAAAGCGGCCCCGCCCAAGCCTATGTCTTTAAGCCGGAAACCTTTCAAATCGCGATCCAAAATACCGGTGACACCGAACTGCGCAATGTCCGCATCACGGATCTGCTGCCGGAAGGAACCACCGTTGCCGATAATGGTGGAGGGCGCGTTAAAGACAACGCCATCGGTTGGGTCATCCCTTCCCTTCCGGCCGGAGCGAGCCAGTTGATTACCACCCGCATTGCCGCGACCCGCACCGGCATTGCCACCAACCGCGTAAAGCTCATTACCGCGCAAGGGCTTGAAGCTTCCGACAACCATTCAACCGAGTGGCTCGCCGTGCCGGGTGTCACCATCTCCATCACCGATAGCAAAGACCCAATTCGCGTTGGCGAAAGCACTACCTATTCCATTCGCGTACGCAATCAGGGCGACTTTGAACCGGTCAGCGGAGCGGTTACCCTGCTGTTCAACGAAAAGCTCTCACCGAAAACGGTCGAGGGTGACGCCCGTGGACTCATCGAAGGGCAAACCGTCACCTTCCCCCGCACCACGCTTGAACCGGGCAAGGACATCAACCTCCGCGTAACCGCCGAGGGCGCACAAATCGGCCCCGGTCGCGCAATCCTGAGCTTTACTGCTGACTTCCTGAGCGAACCCGTCATCAGTCAGGAAACAACAAACGTTTATTAATTTCATTCAGCCCCCAGGCTTCCCATACATCTAACTCAGCGAATACATGTCAGACGCAGTCTCGGAAATCGGCCTCATCGGCCTCGCGGTCATGGGCCAAAACCTCGCCCTGAACATTGCCGACCACGGCTTCAAAATTTCGGTTTATAACCGCACCACTGCCAAGATGGCGGACTTCGTAGCGGCGAATCCCGACACCCCCGGCGGCTTGGTCGGTTGCGAAACACTTGAGGCATTTGTGGCTTCCCTCAAGCGACCCCGAAAGATCGTCATCCTCGTGCAAGCCGGTTGGGCGACTGATAAGGTGATTGAAGGTCTCCTGCCTTTAATGGAATCCGGCGACATTATCATCGACGGCGGCAACGCCAAATGGGACGACACCATCCGTCGTGAAAAAGAACTCACCGCCCGCGGTCTTCGCTTTATCGGCTCCGGTGTTTCCGGTGGCGAGGAAGGCGCGCGCTTCGGGCCCTCTCTTATGCCCGGTGGCAGTCCTGAGGCCTGGGAACACCTCGAGCCCATCTGGAAAGCCATCGCCGCCAAGGTCGATCCCGACACCGGCAAACCTCTGGAGGGTGCCGCACCCGGCAAACCCGTGGAAGGTGGATTCAGTTGCACCGCCTACATCGGCCCCGACGGCGCAGGCCACTACGTCAAGATGGTGCATAACGGCATCGAATACGGCGACATGCAAATGATCTGCGAAGCCTACGACCTCATGCGAAATGTCCTCGGGCTGAGCTCCGCTGAGATGGGCGATATATTTGCGGAATGGAACAAGGGCGAACTCGACTCCTTCCTCATTGAAATCACCGCCGATATTTTAAAACAAAACGACCCCGTCACCGGACAAGCCTTTGTTGATATCGTCCTCGATACCGCCGGACAAAAGGGCACCGGCAAATGGACCTCGGTCAACGCGCTCGATATGGGCACGCCTGCCCCCACGGTTGCAGAAGCGGTCTTTGCGCGTTGCCTCTCCGCGGTTAAAGAAGAACGGGTGGCAGCGTCTGAAATTCTGAGCGGCCCCGAGCCCAGCCCCTACTCCGGCGACAAGGCGGAGTTGGTGGAAGCCATTCGCCAGGCCCTCTACGCCTCCAAAATCTGTTCCTACGCCCAGGGCTTCCAGCTCATGCGCGAGGCGCAAAAGGAATACAACTGGAGCCTCAACTTTGGCGAGATTGCCCAAATCTTCCGTGGCGGTTGCATCATTCGCGCGGCCTTCCTCCAAAAGATCACCGAGGCCTTTGCCCGCGACCCAGAACTTGCCAACCTCCTCCTCGACCCTTACTTCAAGGGCGCGATTGATGCCGCCCAAAAAAATTGGCGCCGCGTAGTAGCGCTCGCTGCCGAACACGGCGTTTCTATCCCGACCTTCAGTTCTGCGCTCGCCTATTACGACGGTTACCGCACCGCCCGCCTTCCACAAAATCTCCTACAGGCGCAGCGCGATTACTTTGGTGCCCACACCTATGAACGCGTCGATCAACCGCGGGGACAATTCTACCACATCGACTGGCCGCAAACCGACCGTCCGCAAATTGACGCCTAGAGCGTTGACTCAACCGCCTCCCGAATAATAACAGAGGTCAAATTCTGCGGTAAAATCTCCGTTGCCCCATCCGGTGTGTGCAGTAAATAAAGCGGCACCCCGGAACGTCCGTATGCCTCGAGTGCGTCGGTTATGGCGGCATCGTAGCTTGTCCAGTCCGCCTCCAAGGCTACGATTCCATGCGCCTCAAATAATTCGCGGGTAGCCCGCGTACGTAGAGCGGTACGTTTATTTACCTGACAGATCAGACACCAGCTCGCGGTGAAATCAACAAAGACGGCTCGCCCCGCCGCCAGTTCTGCCGCCACCCGTTCTTTTGACCAGGCTTCCCAGCCATCCGCCTCTGCTTCTGTTGGCTGTCCCTGTTGCACCGCATAAGCACCGCGAACAAATTGCGAACCTCCGACGAGCGCAAGGCTCAAGAGCACGAGGGCGAGGAAGGTTGCGGTCCGGCGAGAACCTTTTGCTTTCGAAACAGCCGCCCAACGTCCGTAGATCCAAGCCGCCACCGCCGCTACAAAAAGCGACGCCAACAAGGCGAGCATGCCGTCCGCGCCACCGGATTGACCGACCACCCAAAGCAGGAAAAGCACCACCGCGAAAAGTACGAAGCCCATCAACTGCTTGAAGGTCTCCATCCACAAGCCCGGCTTGGGCAAGTAACCTGCCAATTTCGGAAAAATCGAGAGCAGGAGAAAGGGCGCTGCCATTCCAAAACCCAGCATCGCAAAGATTGCAATTCCGGTCGCGGGTTCCGCCTGCAAAGCGACCCCGCTCGCGCCACCAACCAAGGGGCCCACACAGGGCGCACCCACCACCGCCGCTAGAATTCCTGTGCCAAAAGAACCCCACAAATCCTTGCGACGCGCCACTTTGGAATCCGCGCCCACCAGACCCACGCCCATTTCAAAGACCCCTACCAGGTTGAGCGCAAAAACAAACAAAAGCAGGGTAAGCGCCACCACAAAAGCGGGATTCTGTAATTGAAAGCCCCAGCCAATGCGCTCACCCAATCCGCGCAGTACAAAGAGGGTCGCCGCAAGCACCACAAAACTGAGCACCACACCCAGAGTGTACGCCAAACCATAGGCAACCGCTTGTCCACGCGACTGCCCCGCGTGCTTGAGCAAGGAAAAGACCTTGAGCGAGAGCACCGGCAGGACACAAGGCATGATGTTCAGAATTACCCCGCCCAGAAAAGCCAGCACCAGCCAGCCGCTCAAGCCCCGCTGCAATAACTTCGCCTCCCAGCCGTTCCCGTAAACCGCGGCCTCCTGCACCACGGCCCGTGGCTGTAGTTCGACCTGCCATGCCTGCCCATCCAGTTCCAAAACCCCCTCAAGCGAAGCAGGAAGCTCCCCCGGCAAAAGCGGGACGATCAGCATACTTGTCTCCCCATCCCGCTCGAGCAACTGTGCCGCGTCGGCATCCACCCACGCAGATGCCTCCGCATAAAAATAAGCCGCCTTCACATCGGCATCAGGAATCTGAATACGAATCGTTCCTGCGCCGGACTGATAGGCCAACGCGGTACCGCCCCATGCCTCCGCCAAGGACGCCCGCGCCTGCTCAAAATCCGCTTGCCGTTTCGGGTCGATCGCAGCCTCTTCTCCCAGTGGAAGGCTTAAAGCCACTTCCGCACTCCCCGGCACACAGGCGGTCTTGCACGCCAACCACGAAACCGCAGCCTTGAGCTGAAGCGGCCCCTTGAGCGTTTCGTCCAGCTCTACCGGCACTAACAGGGTGACCACACCGCTGTAGCCGTAGTTGATAAAGCCATCCCATTCAAAACGCTCCGGAGCCGGCCATTCAAGGGATCCCACCGTAACGCCTTTGGGCAAATCCCAATCAACCGACACCCCGTAGCCGCTACTACCGGGATTCTTCCAATAAATATGCCATTTGGGATCGAGCTCAAAACGTAGCCCTGCATAAAAACGCTCCCCCGCCGTAACCACCTCAGAATCCGAAATAAGCGTCACCGAAACACCACCCGTTGCCGCAGAAAGACCCGCCAAACCCTGTGTTGTAAGCGAAAGCAGCAGGAGGAAAAGGGTTGCACAAATTCGGGTGAGCATGACTGAATGGATAAACTAGATACCCTTCTTCCGTGAATTGTTCCAGACAGAAACGACCCCTGCCTGTAATGAATTCCTCTTAAACTGTGATTTATAACTATGCGTTACTTTTTACTTCTATTAAGTATAACCGCGACTATCCCAATGGCTGCCTATGAAAGTGCCTTTCCCAAAACCAAGGTGGGCGTGATTGAAATCAAGGAACTGCCCCCTTGCAAAGTTATCGTGGCGCGCTCGGAAGTCACTTACTTTGAACAAGTCGACAGCCTTTTTCGACCGCTCTTCAATTACATCAAGGATAATAAAATTGCGATGACGGTTCCGGTCGAAGCGGAGATCGACCCAGGCGCAATGTACTTTTATCTTGGCAAGGAAGCCGCCGAACGTGATCTCGAGGGAACGGATGGAGTAAAAGTTGAGGTCATGCCTGCCCGAACGGTCGCCAGCATCGGACTACGCGGCGGATATGGTGAGGCCAATTTCCTCGCAGCAAAGGCACAGCTTGAAGCATGGCTCGCGGACCGCCCGGAATACAAAGCAACCGGTTCGGCCCGCGCTATTTATTGGAACGGTCCGTTTACCTTGCCGGCATTGAAGCGGGGCGAAATCCATATCCCCATCACGCCTGCTTCCTAAGCCCGAGCTTTACAGTACTGACGCTGTCTGGCAAAAATAACCCTATGCCTTTGCGAGTCACTCATTATGGAGAGCCTATCCTACGGGAATCCGGTGCGCCGATAACAAGCTTTGATGCCGACTTAAAAGCACTTGCAGACGCCATGCTGGAAACGATGTATGATGCGGATGGCATCGGTCTCGCTGCCCAGCAAATCGGGGAAGCGCTTCAAATTTGCGTCATGGATGTCCGGCCGCCGGAGAGCGCTAACATTCAATTTGATTACCAATACGACGGAAAAAACCTGCCCCTTGATTTTATCATGCCGCTCGCTCTGGTGAATCCGCAGGTTGAAATCACCGACCCCGCCCCAGAGGTCTACGAAGAGGGCTGCCTGTCTTTTCCCGCGGTGAATGGTCGCGTGACGCGCCCCGCCGGTGTACGCTGCACCTTTCAAGATCTCCAGGGCGAACAACACGTCATTGAAGCCAATGGTCTTTTGGGACGCTGTATTTTACACGAAGTGGATCACCTCAATGGAGTCCTCTTTACGGATCGCATGGATAAGAGCGACCTCCGCAAAAACGAAACCCGCATCAAGCAACTCAAACGGGCGACCCGCGATTTTCTGAAAGGCAAATGAAGCCGCCCTACTGTGGCGGAGCCACCCGTGCCCGTGGTACGTCCCGCGCATCAAAATGCAGAATGTATTTTTCTGCAAAGTAGGGATCCTTCAATTCCGCCTGTAAATCGATACAGTGACGTGGCTCGATTCCGATCGCCGCGTATTCCGCCGCGAGATCCCCGCCCTTCCAATACAGCACCCCGTTGGGGAGGGAATTGCGCTGCCCGCGACGCAGGTTGCCCTGAATCCAACTGAAATATTCCGGCAAATTCTTCACCGCACGACCGGTAATGAAATCGAACTCCCGCTTAATGGACTCCGCCCGCGCCTGCCGCGCCTCCACGTTCCGCAGCCCCAACCGCTCGGCGATGTCCTGCACCACCGCCACCTTCTTACCAATGGAATCGACTAGCATGAATTGCGCCTGCGGGTAACAAATTGCCATAATCAGCCCCGGAAACCCGCCACCCGTACCAACGTCCAGGACCCGCGCCCCCTGCATGAGTTGCAGGTGATTCGTGATCGCCAGACAGGGCGCAAGATGCCGCAACTCCAGATGCTCAATGTCCTTCCGCGAAATCAGATTGATCTTCTCGTTCCATTCCCGCAGGAGTACCGCCCATTCCGTGAGCAGCGACCAGGTGCCGCGCTCAATCTTTGGAAACTTGCCCTCCATTGCTTTCATTGCTCCACTAAAACAAGCCGCCACTGTTTGACGAGCGACAAGCTTCGGTCTTTATAATTTTTATCAGAATACCGCTTGCAAAACGCATCAAGATATCATGATATGTTGATGTTTAAAAATATGGCCACTTCATTCGATAAACCCCTCACCGCCAAAGGACAGGAACTCGTCCAGTTACTGGAAGAACGCATTGTCTTCCTCGACGGGGCGATGGGTACCATGATCCAGCAACATTCGCTGGAAGAGGCGGACTTCCGCGATGCAAGCCTCGCCGATGCCCCGGGCAACCTCAAGGGCAACAACGACCTCCTAAGCATCACCCGCCCAAAAATTATTGAGGACATTCACCGCGCTTTCCTAAAAGCGGGTTCGGATATCATTGAGACCAATACCTTCTCGGGCACCACCATCGCACAGGCGGACTACGGACTCGAAAGCCGTGTGCGCGATATCAACCTGCACTCTGCCCGGATCGCCCGCAAGGTGGCCGATGAAGTTGCGGAAAAAGAGGGTCGTCCCACTTTTGTTGCAGGGGCAATCGGCCCAACGAACCGCACCGCCTCGATGTCGCCCGACGTGAACCGTCCGGAATACCGTGCCACCAGCTACGAGGAATTGCGTCAGGCGTATTACGAACAGGTCGAAGCGCTTGTTGAAGGCGGGGTCGATCTCCTCTTGCCGGAAACGGTCTTTGATACCCTCAACCTCAAGGCCTGCCTTCACGCCATTGAAGATTTCTTCGACACCCGCGAGGAGCGCCTGCCGGTCATTATCTCCGTCACCATCACGGACCAATCCGGCCGCACCCTCTCCGGTCAAACAGTCGAGGCCTGCTGGAATTCCATCCGTCATGCCAAGCCACTGTGCGTGGGCCTAAACTGTGCCCTCGGCGCGGATCTCATGCGGCCCTTCCTGCAGGATCTCGCCCGCGTGGCCGATTGCTACGTGCATGTGTATCCAAACGCAGGACTCCCCAATCCACTTGCTGCCACGGGTTATGACGAAACCCCGGAATACACCGGCGAGGCGGTCGGCGGCTTTGCCAAGGATGGACTCGTCAATCTCGTCGGTGGTTGCTGTGGCACGACCCCCGACCACATCCGCGCGGTGGTGCAGGAAGTCAGCAAATGCTCGCCCCGCCCCATTCCCGAGCTTCCCGAACGGCAACGTCTCAGCGGACTCGAATCCCTGAACCATGCCATTGGGGACAGTTTTGTCATGGTCGGTGAGCGGAGCAATGTGACGGGATCCCCGCGCTTTAAGAAGATGATCACCAACGATGACTGGGATGGCGCGCTCGCGGTTGCCGCTCAGCAGGTTGAAAACGGTGCCAATATAATCGATGTGAATTTTGATGAGGGCTTGCTTGATTCCGAGGCCTGCATGGCGAAGTTCCTCAACCTTATTGCTTCCGAACCTGCCATCGCCCGAGTGCCCATCATGATCGACAGCTCCAAATGGTCGGTCATTGAGGCGGGACTCCAATGCGTGCAGGGCAAATGCATCGTGAATTCCATTAGCCTCAAGGAAGGCGAAGCAACTTTTCTCGAGCACGCCCGCCTTTGCCGCCGGTACGGTGCCGCAGTAGTGGTGATGGCCTTCGACGAAAAAGGACAAGCCGCAACCAAAGAAGACAAAGTTCGCATCTGTAAGCGCGCTTACGACTTGCTGGTTGAGCAAGCGGGCTTTGATCCCAACGATATAATTTTTGACCCCAACGTCCTGACCGTCGCAACGGGCATGGAGGAACACAACAACTATGCGGTTGATTTCATTGAAGCCGTTCGTGAGATCAAAGCCGTCTGCCCGGGAGCCCGCACGAGCGGTGGCGTCAGTAATGTTTCCTTCTCCTTCCGCGGGAATAATCCTGTTCGCGAGGCGATGCACGCGGCCTTCCTCTACCATTCCATCGCAGCAGGACTTGACATGGGTATCGTCAATGCGGGCATGCTCGAAATCTATGAGGAGATTGAACCCGAGCTGCTCAAAAAAGTTGAGGACGTGCTCCTCAACCGTTATGAGGATGCGACCGAAGCCCTCATCACTTTCGCGGAAACGGTCAAGAGCAGCGGCAAAAAAGAAAACGATGCCAGCAAACTCGCCTGGCGCGAGGGCACCGTGGAGGAACGGCTTGCACATGCCCTGGTTAAGGGAATCGTTGATTTTATTGAGCCCGACACCGAAGAGGCCCGCCAGCAACTGGGACGCCCGCTTGAGGTGATTGAAGGTCCGCTCATGGACGGCATGAAAATTGTGGGTGACCTCTTCGGCTCCGGGAAAATGTTCCTTCCGCAGGTGGTCAAGAGTGCCCGTGTGATGAAACGGGCAGTCGCCTACCTCACGCCCTACCTCGAGGCGGAAAAAGCGGAAAATCCGAATGCCCGCAGTCAAGGCAAGTTCCTCATCGCGACGGTCAAGGGTGACGTGCACGACATTGGCAAGAACATCGTGGGCGTGGTGCTCGCCTGTAATAATTACGAAGTCAAGGATCTCGGGGTGATGGTCGATTGCGATACCATCCTAAAAGAGGCGAAGGAATGGGGCGCGGACATCGTGGGGCTCTCCGGCCTAATTACACCCTCACTGGACGAGATGATTTTTGTGGCGCAGGAGATGCAACGGCGCGGTTTCAAGCAACCCCTTCTCATTGGAGGTGCCACCACCAGCGCGGCGCACACTGCCATCAAAATTGCTCCGCATTATGATCAGCCCGTGATTCGCGTGGGTGACGCCTCCCTCGCAACCGGGGTTTGCAACAGCCTTCTCAATCCGGAAAAAAGCGAGGCCTACATCGAGCAGGTCAAGAAAGAGCAGGCGGTGCAACGGGAACATTTTGAAGCGAATCAGGGCAAAACCGAATTCCTGACCCTTGAGGAAGCCCGAGCCAAACGCTACACCTGTGACTGGGAAAAAGCGGGACTCAAGACCCCCAACCGACTTGGCTTGACGGTTGATGATGAAATCGACCTCGAAACCCTCAGTGAGTATTTTGACTTCTCTCCCCTATTCTGGACTTGGGGACTGAAAGGCATCTATCCCCGAATTTTGCAACACGCCACCTATGGCGAGCAGGCGCGCTCGATTTTAAGCGATGCCAAGGCGATGCTGGAACGCATCATCAAGGAAAAGCGTTTTCGCGCGCGCCGGGCGGTCGGTCTTTTCCCCGCCAACTCGGTGAATGATGATATCGAGATTTACGCGGACTCGAAGGGAGATGCCGTTGTGAATACCCTACACACCCTCCGACAACAAAAACGGAAAGCCCAGGATGGCGCGTACTTTGCGCTGGCGGATTTTGTAGCCCCCAAGGATTCCGGGCAGATGGATGCCTGCGGAGCGTTTGTATGCAGTATCGAAGGGGTAGATGACTTTGCCAAAGAGTTTGAGGACGAGCAGGACGATTACAATGCCATCATGGTGAAAGCAATCGGTGACCGTTTTGCGGAAGCGCTGGCAGAACAAACGCATGCACATGTCCGCAAGGAACTGTGGGGCTACGCACCGGATGAGGATCTTGACAACGAAGCCCTCATCATGGAGCGCTACCGTGGCATTCGCCCGGCAGCGGGATATCCCAGCCAACCGGATCACACCGAAAAAGCACTCATTTGGGATTTGCTGGACGCGGAAAACAGCACCGGTGCCCGCCTCACCGAGAATTTTGCAATGTCCCCGGGTAGTTGCGTGAGTGGGCTTTACTTTGCCCACCCCGAGGCAAAATACTTTCAAGTAGGGCCCGTCCAAAAGGATCAGGTTGAAAGCTACGCCGAGCGCAAAGGGCTCTCCCTTAAGGTCTGCGAAAAATGGCTCGCTCCCAACAAGGCCTATTGAAGCAATAAAAAAGAGGGCGACCCGCGTAATGCGAGCCGCCCAACCTCAAGTTTATTGAACCATTCCCTTTTTAGAAGGGATAAACTGCAGAAAATGTCCAGCGGTAGTTAAACAGATTTTCGCTGTCGGAAATATCGGTTTCATAGGCCGCACGAACGGAAACATTATTGTTTTCAAAAGGGCGAACTTCCGCGCCAAGGGCGGCAGTCCAAACGTCCTCATCCTGACCGGATCCAAGGCTTACAGCATCCAGGCCGGAATAGGGAGAAAAACCGCTGCCATTATCGTCGGTTACAAAGTAACCGTTGATTTCAAAAACGGGGCTGATCCAGTCCGCAAGGTAGTAATCGCTGTGGAAATGGAGGGTCAGCATATCAGAACTGCCTAGCTCTCCCTGATTTTTATCAACGGCAATCAGGTAGTTAAAGGTCGCGCCGAGGTGGAGCTTGCCGAAGGATTTATTCTCTGAGATCCACAAGCGCAATTCATCGGTATTATGCAAGGCCTCAGAATTGCCCCAATCAAACTCGTAGCCGATGCCGACAGCGATGTGGTGCTCATTCTCCCAGTCTTGTAGGAGGGCATACTTGACTCCCAGCGCTAGGTCATTCCAGCCATCACTGCCATCCAACGTGCCACCTGAGAAATTAGAGTAGCCGTCTTTGTAGGCAACCAATTGAAGCTTCTCGGTGAGGGCGACCCGAGCCTGAAGTGCGGCAACGGTGACTTCACCTCCAATTCGATCCAGTTGGTGGCTCAAATACCACGCCCGGAGGTCACTCGTGATAAAAGAATCTTCATGATAGTAAGGAGACGTCAGCGGAGCAACGGTGCGCTGTTCCGGTGTTAGCGTCCTGATTTGTTCCCCGGAGGCAACATAGCCGGACTGTGCCAGCAAAGCGTTAGCGACAAGGCAGCCGCTGGTGAGAATTAGCGTATGGTATCGTTTCATAATGATTTTGGATTAATTTTATTTTTTGTTATGTCAAAAACACTCCATGTCAAACTGAATGTTAATAAATATATTTAAAATATAAAACTGCTCTATATTTGTTTTTTGCTTTCCTTAAAGGCTCCTCACGGTAAGCCTCTAATCTTAGCTGCCATGACTCTTTTCCAAGCCACACTTTTTACCGGAATCGCCCTTATCGCCTTTGGTGCTCACTTCCTCTGGCATGGAATGCGCAGCGCCTCCGCCCTTAAGGCGTTCCCCCGTTCCCGTATTGCCGCAGTCGTGCTTTTCGGCTCTGCCAGCGCTTGGTTCCTTTACCATGTGTGGCACCTCGGCCCGGCGGATTTTGGGCAATACCGCCAACTTCTCTTCGCGCTCTTCGGGGTGTCGGCACTCGGCGCCTTTTATTTTGTGCCGGACTTTCTGGCAGTGCGCGGACTTGCAGCCCTTCTTCTACTATCCGCACACCCTTTGCTCGGCGCCGCCTACATGCAGGATCCGGCATCACGGCTTTTTCTCGTCAGTTTCGTATACCTTGCGATTCTAGCCGCCCTTGTCTTTGGCGCCAGCCCCTACCGTTTGCGCGATTGTATCGATTGGCTCTATCGAGGGTCCGCCCGTCCACGCATCTTCGGCGCATGCTTTGTGCTTTACGGCGCTTTACTCGTCACGACTGCTCTGAGGTATTAATGCCGTGCATGCGTCCAAGGACAACTCCGCTCAACTCTTGATCGTTTCCGGTCCGGCAGGTAGCGGCAAAACCACGGTCTGCGAAGCACTCTTGCGTATCGAAGCCAAACTCGAGCGCGTCATTACCACCACTACCCGCGCGCCCCGCGGAACCGAAGTGGATGGAGTGGATTACCACTTTTTGGAATCGGAGGAATTTGAAGCCCGTATCGCCGCGGGGGATTTCTACGAATACGCCCGCGTCCACGGCAGGCATTACGGCACCCAAAAAAAAGCGGTGCAGGAAAAATTGGAGACCGGCATCAACCTCTTGCTGAATGTCGACGTGCAGGGTGCGGCAAGCTTTCGAGCCGTGGCGAAAGAGGACCCCCTTCTCGCGGGTCGCGTCACCACCGTTTTCATTATGCCGCCGGGACTGGAGGCATTACAGGAACGCCTGGAAGGCCGTGGCACCGACAGCGAGGATGAAGTTCAACGACGTATGCAAGTAGCGAAAAGTGAAATTCTGGAAGCCGAATACTACGACCACATCTTGCACAGCAGCACCCGCGAGGCGGACCTCGCCGCTCTGCGGGCAATCTATCACTCTCTTTAAAACCGCGAGCACTGAGCGCATTCGGCATTGCCCTATTTGCACTCACAAGGCATTTTCACACCATGTCCAACGGACCGCGATTCACGAAAGAAACCCTTTTAACCCGTTTGTGCTGGGAACAGCTTGATCCGGATTACCTGCGTCAATTGGTCGGCTTGGCAAAGATTGAAGACCTTGCCGGTGCAGGCCTTGCCAAGCGCCCAGAGCAATTGGGAGATGCGACCACCGCGCTTATGCCCGAGGGCGCAAGCGGCGCAGCGCAATTAACCGCCCGCGAAAACATGACCCTCTGCGGCGTGGGTCTCGTCGAGCTCGTGCTCGCCAGTTATGGGGAGGATTGTTCCTTTGAAGCGAAGGTTCAAGACGGTGGAAGCCTTGCACCGGGAACCTCAATTGGAATTTTATGCGGTCCCGCCGCCACCCTTCTGCAAGCCGAGCGGGTCCTCCTGAATTTCCTGCAGCACCTCTCCGGGATTGCCACCGAGACGCGTCATTATGTTGATGCCCTTGACGGCTCCGCCACCGCCCTCCTCGACACCCGCAAGACCTTGCCCGGGTACCGCGTGCTCCAAAAATACGCCTTCGCCTGCGGGGGCGGCTACAACCATCGCATGGGGCTTTTTGATCGCGTCATGTTCAAGGATAACCACCTCGCCCTCACCGGAGCCAAGCTCACTGAAACAGTAGAGCTTGCGCGAAGCATCCACCCCTCACTCCCGGTAGAAGTCGAAGTGGATCAACTCGAACAAATCGAGCCTGCCCTTGCGGGCGGTGCCGACATCATCCTGCTGGACAACTTCAACCCCGAGGCCCTGAAGCAAGCCATCGCCCAAATCGGCGGGCGCGCCTGCACCGAAGCCAGCGGCGGCATCACCCTCGAAACCCTCCCCGCTCTTGGGGCACTGGGCCTCGACTTCATTTCCACCGGCGCACCAGTGCATCAGAGCACCTGGAAAGACATTGGCCTCGACTGGCTTTAACCAAAACCTGCGATGTCCGAATCCCCGCAAAACGAATACCGCCGTTTAAGCGCCACGCCGGACAAATATCAGCTCTTACGCAGCCTCATGAACGCGGGCGATGCTTTTGTCTCGGGAAGCGACCTCGCCATAATGATGGGACTCTCACGTCCGGCAGTTTGGGGTAAAATCAAAAAGCTCAAAGAATCGGGCTTTGAAATTGAGGCGGTACGCAACCGGGGTTACCGGCTGATTGCGCAACCGGAGGTCTTGCACCCGACCCTTCTGCAAATCGCCAGGGAGGATTGCGGGCTCAAGATGGACTGCCTCCACTTTCCGGTGCTCGACAGCACCAACAACGAAGCCGAGCGCCAGATTGCAAACGGTCGCGCCGGTCCTTTCGCGGTGCTCTCCAGTTGCCAGACCAAGGGCCGTGGACGCCTGGGGCGGGAATGGTTCAGCGCTTCCGCCGAAAACCTCTACCTTACCGTTACCTATGAACCGCACCTGCCCGCGCAAAAACTCCAACACTTCACCCTTTGGTGCGGAATCCGGATCTGCCAAGCACTTCAAGCACTCCTACCCGATAACCGACTTCAAATAAAATGGCCTAACGACCTGCACTGTGAAGGGCACAAATTCGCGGGCATGCTTACCGAAGCCAAACTCGATGCGGATGGATTGAAGGCCCTCTTTTTCGGGCTCGGGCTCAACGTAAACAGCAAGCCCAGGGCTTTTCCAAGGCCGCTGCGCCAAAGCGCCACCAGCCTCCAGGCAATCAGCGGGGAAGCACTGCCGCTCAACACAGTGGCAGCCCTTGTCCTGAAAGCCATCCATACCGCCTACGAAATTTGCATTGCAGATTCGGAAACCTCGCCCGAATCCCTTGAGGAAGCCTGGGCGCCGCTTGACTGCATGAGGGATCGCGAAGTCACTGCCGAGCAAAACGGCAAAGCCCTCAATGGAATTGCCCGCGGAATTGACTCCAGCGGCGCGCTGCTGCTCGATACCGCTGATGGCAAACAACTTTCCATTCGGGCCGGCGACGTAACCCTTAGCCAATTTTAAATCCCAAATACATGAAAACCCTTTGTATCGATATCGGCAATACCAGTACCCATTTCGGCTTGGTTGACGGTGAAAGCGTGAGCGATGCCGGAGATCTCGCCACTGCTGATCTTCTCACGGATCCCGCAAAAACCTGCGCGCCCCTCCTCTCCTTGTTGGAGTCGGCAGACGGGAGTGCCTATTGCTCCGTCGTGCCTGCAATGAATGCTACCCTTGAGGCACTGCTACAAAGCAAGGGTAAA
This sequence comes from Coraliomargaritaceae bacterium, assembly GCA_965659965.1. Lineage (GTDB taxonomy): Bacteria > Verrucomicrobiota > Verrucomicrobiia > Opitutales > Coraliomargaritaceae > UBA7445. Next base: position 58,467 of record CBFHXZ010000003.1, on the reverse strand, counting down.
GCCTGCATTCACCTGACTGCTGAAAATTGCGGCCCCCTGAAAATTCATTACCCCAAGCCTGAGGAAATCGGCGAAGACCGTCTAGCTAATGCCCTCGCCGCTCAAACCTACCACCGCGTTCCCGCCATCGTCATCGACATGGGTACCGCCGTCACCTTCGATATCATCAGCCAACAAGGCTACGAGGGCGGCATTATCGCGCCCGGGCTAAGACTCATGTCACATTACCTGCACGAACAAACCGCGCTTCTGCCGGAATTAAAACCCGAGGATCTCGTAAAAGTCGAAGGCGCGATTGGGAAGTCCACTCGTCAGGCGATGCAACTTGGGGTTGCCATCGGCTACTCCGGAATGCTCGACGCCCTATGCGAACGCGTCATTCGCGAACTCCGTGAACGCGAAGGCGCGGAACCCCTCCTGCTTGCAACCGGCGGCAGCACCGCCAACCTCACCAGCAACTGGGCAACCAAAGCACAATTTGTCCCGCACCTCACCCTTCAGGGCCTGGCGGCGGTATTTCCCCAAGGATTGGCTACCAGCTAAATACCTTAATGGCTTTAACCGCCTTAAAGTGAGCGTCACGGCTGATGACCGGGAGGTCGTATTCGAGGGCAAGCGCAGCAATCCAGATATCATTTTGCGGAATAGGCGTTCCTGCAGCACGCAGGTCGTGCCGGATGCGGGCATAAGGTCGGGCACTGGATTCGAGAATAGGCAGAACGGTGCAGATTTTGGCAAATTCTCTAAGGACTTTTTCACGCTCGCGGTGGAAACGGGAAGCTTTCAGACCAAAGCGATACTCTCCAATAACGATTACAGGGAGATAAAGGGCCGGAGCTTCAGACAGCTTGCGCACGAGGGCCGGAGCACCATCGAAGAAGGCGGATAAAGCATTCGTGTCGAGAATCATTCCCAGTCTGCAGAATCAACTTTGCCAAAGGCCTCCTCAATTCCTTCCATCACACGGGTTGTATCTTCAGGGTCTGAGAAAATACCGGCATAGCGCATCCAGGGCTGTTCATCCTGAGCAGATTCACTCGCGGAGAGCCGAGCCTCTAGGGCAGCCTTCATGAAAGCCGTCATGGTTTGTCCTTGCTGGGCGGCAGTCATTTTAGCCCGGCGCAATAAACTGTCCGGCAACTCAATCGTAGTCTTCACTAGATAACTACACCCCATAAATATGGGTCTGTCAAGCGGCTCCGCCTAGCGTCGTCTGCCCTTAGCGAGTTTCTGGGCGATGAGGAAGTTGACTTTTTGAGCGAGTTGCTCGGCTTGTTCGGGGTCGTGGCCCTCGTCCTCGGCGGCCTTGAGGGCGGCTTCGGCGCGGGATTGGGCGGCCTCAACCTCGGCAAGGTCGATGTCGTTGACGTCGATCGCGGCCTCAGTCAGGACCTCAACGGTGTCCCCAAGCACGCGGGCAAATCCACAGTCTACGGCGATGTATTCGGTCTTGTTGCCATGGATCACCTTGATTTCACCGGCTTTCAGCTTGGTCACAAGGGGGATGTGGCCGGTCAGGACGCCGGTCTCGCCCGCTTCAGCGGGGAGGACAACCTGGTCGGCCTCGGTCTCGAGGACTTTGGCGTTGGGGGTGATGATTTCGAGCGCGATCATGTTGCGGTGCGTGCGGCTTAAACGTTGACGCCTTCAAGGGCCTGCTCGATGGAACCCTTCATGTAGAGGTCGTTTTCGGCAAGTTCATCGCATTCGCCTTCAAGGATCATTTTGAAGCCTTTGATGGTGTCGGCGATAGAGACGTATTGACCGGAGATGCCGGTGAAGACCTCGGCGACGTGGAAGGGCTGGGAGAGGAACTTCTGCACCTTACGGGCGCGGTAAACGAGTTGCTTGTCCTCGGGGGAAAGCTCGTCGAGTCCGAGAATGGCGATGATGTCCTGAAGGTCCTTATAGCGCTGGAGCACGTTTTGAACGCCGCGGGCGACGTTGTAGTGTTCCTCGCCGACGATGGCGGGATCGAGCGCGTTCGAGATGGAGGCCAGGGGATCGACGGCGGGGTAAATACCAAGCTCGGCGATGGAACGCTCAAGCACGATGGTGGAATCGAGGTGAGCGAAGGTGTTGGCGGGCGCGGGGTCGGTCAAGTCGTCCGCGGGAACATAGACCGCCTGGAAGGAGGTAATGGAACCCTTCTTGGTGGAGGTAATGCGTTCCTGGAGGTTACCCATTTCCTGCGAAAGGGTCGGTTGGTAACCCACCGCAGAGGGCGAGCGTCCAAGGAGCGCGGACACCTCGGCTCCGGCTTGGGAGAAACGGAAGATGTTGTCGACGAAGAGGAGCACGTCCTGATTTTTTTCGTCGCGGAAATATTCCGCCATGGTGAGCCCAGAAAGCGCCACTCGCATACGGGCACCGGGAGGCTCGTTCATTTGACCGTAAACCAGCGCCACTTTTGAATTGGCGATGTTTTCCTGGTCGATCACCCCGGCGTCGGACATTTCGTGGTAGAGGTCATTACCTTCACGGGAACGTTCCCCCACTCCGGCAAAAACGGAATAACCACCGTGAGCCTTGGCGATGTTATTGATGAGCTCCATGATAACCACGGTCTTGCCCACACCGGCACCACCGAAGGCGCCAACTTTACCGCCCTTGGTGAAGGGGCAAATCAAATCAATGACCTTGATGCCGGTCTCGAGGATCTCGGCTTCGGTGGCCTGGTCGACCAACTCGGGGGGCATGCGGTGAATGCCGCGGCGTTCCTCGGTGGCAACGGGGCCTTTTTCATCCACGGTGTCACCGGTCACGTTAAAGATACGACCGAGAACTGCTTCGCCGACAGGGACGGAGATGGCTGCACCGGTGCCCTTGACTTCCATACCGCGGACGAGGCCGTCGGTGGAGGACATGGCGACGGCGCGAACGACGCCTTCACCAAGGTGCTGCTGCACTTCGAGGGTGAGTTGTTTGTCTTCGCCGTCGACCTGGTAGTCGATGGTTACGGCGTCGAGAATCTCGGGGACGTTGTCGGCGGGGAAGACGGCGTCGACAACGGCGCCGATAACTTGAACGATTTTTCCTTGGTTGCTCATGATACTAGAATTGAGTGCTTTACTGATTCAAAGTGGGTTTTAGTTGGCCGCAGAAGCGGCGGCGATTTCGAGAATTTCCTGTGTGATGGCGGCCTGACGCGCCTTGTTGTAATCGAGGGTGAGGTCGTCGACGAGGCTGCTGGCATTATCGGTGGCGGCCTTCATGGCGACCATGCGGGCGCAGTGCTCGGCGGCGCGGCTCTCGAGGAGGAGCTGGTGAATAATGACTTTGACGTAATGCTGGGGGAGCTCTGCGAGGACTGCCTTGGCGTTGGGCTCGAAGCACATTTCGCGGGAATCGCGGCGCGCATCGAGGGCGGTTGACTCGCCGGTGGTACGCTTGCGCAATTGGGTGAGCACTTCTTCGAGATCCACAATCGGCAGGAGTTTTTGGATAACGGGTTCCTGAACGAGCACGTTGACGAAACTGGGATAAGCGATCTCGATGGTATCAATGGTACCTTCGAGGTAGGCGTCGATTGCCAGTTTGAGGAGGGCGCGGATTTCTGAATAGTCAGCCTTGTCGGAAATCGTGAAATCGGCGAGGAGATCGCGTTGGCTGCGGGCAATAAATTGTGTTCCCTTTCGCCCAACGGTGATGAACTTGGCAGGGCCTTTTACCTGATCGAGGATTTCGCGGAAAAGGTTGGTGTTGAGGGGGCCGCAAAGGCCTTTGTCCGTGGAGAGGACAAGGATGCCACGGGTTTTGGTTTCGCGCTTTTCAAAGAAGGGGTGCTCGAAGTCCGCTCCGCTGAGGTTCAGCTTTTCGCTTACGGAATCGAGGAGATCTGCCAACATGAGCGCGTAAGGACGGCCCGCGATGGCGGCGTCCTGGGCACGCTTCATCTTGGAAGAGGAAACCAACTGCATGGCCCGCGTTATCTGGCGGGTGTTTTTGACCGACTTGATGCGTCGGCGAATATCGCGGAGGTTGGCCATCTTGTGAACTTAGGCGTTTATCATTGGAAGGGTGCTATGCGGAGAAGGAAGCCTGCCATTCTTCGAAGGCCGACTTGAGGTCGGCTTCGATGGCTTCGTTGAGTTGCTTCTCGGCGCGGATGGTGTCCATGAGTTTGGCACCCCGGGTTTCAAAGAATTCGCGCAGGCTGGTGGTGGCGGCTACGACTTGTTTGGTTTCAACGCCGTCGAAGAATCCATTTTGCGCACCCCAGATGAGGGCGGTTTGAACTTCAACGGGAATGGGGTTGAAGGCGGTTTGTTTGAAGAGCTCAACGACACGGGCACCGCGTTCGAGCTGGGCCTTGGTCTTGGCATCGAGGTCGGAACCGAACTGCGCGAAGGCGGCGAGTTCACGGAATTGAGCGAGCTGGAGTTTCACTTTACCCGCCACTTTTTTGATCGCCTTGATCTGCGCGGCAGAACCCACCCGGGAAACGGAGAGGCCGACCGAGATAGCAGGACGAATGCCCTGATTGAAGAGGTCGGTTTCGAGAAAGACCTGACCGTCGGTGATGGAGATTACGTTGGTGGGAATGTAAGCAGATACGTCGCCCGCCTGGGTCTCGATGATCGGCAAGGCCGTCAGGGAACCGTTACCGTTGTCTTCGTTGACACGTGCCGAGCGCTCGAGCAAGCGGCTGTGCAGGTAAAAGACGTCACCGGGATAGGCTTCACGACCAGAGGGGCGTTTGAGGACGAGTGAGATTTGACGGTATGCCACCGCTTGCTTGGAGAGGTCATCGTAAACAATAAGGGCGTCCATGCCATTGCGCATGAAGAACTCTCCCATGGAGGCTCCCGAGAAAGGGGCGATGTATTGATTGGCGGGATTGTCGGCAGCAGGTGCGGCGACAATGATGGTGTATTCCATCGCGCCGGATTTTTCGAGGACGTTAATGGTACGCGCGATGTTGGCGTTCTTTTGACCGACGGCGACGTAGATGGAATAAACGGGGCGGAAGCCTTCTTCAAAGGTACCGTCTTCCTTGAGGTGCTGGCGGTTGATCTTTGCCTGATTGATGATGGTGTCGATCGCGATGGTGGTCTTGCCAGTCGAACGGTCACCGATAATGAGCTCACGCTGTCCCCGGCCGATGGGAATCATGGAGTCGACTGCCATGATGCCCGTCTGGAGTGGCTGGTCGACGGATTTTCGGGGAATGATCCCCGGCGCAATTTGGTCGACCGGGTAGGTCTCGTCGGAATTGACGGGCCCCTTGCCGTCGATGGGGTTGCCGATCGCATCAACGACACGTCCGAGCAGGCCCTTGCCTACGGGAACAGAGAGAAGCTTGCCTGTAGTGGTGGCTTCGTCGCCTTCTTTAAGTTTGGAATAGTCGCCGAGGATAACACAACCGACTTCGTCTTCCTCGAGGTTGAGGGCGAGGCCGAAGACCCCGTTGCCGAAATCAATCATTTCGTTATACATGACCCCGGACAAGCCTGCGAGTTTGGCGACCCCATCGGCGATGGTGACGATGGTTCCGGTGTTGGATTTGACGGCGCCCGTTTCGAGTTGGGCGATTTCGTTTTCAATTTGTTCGACTATTGAGCTCATGGGAAGAGGACGTATGGATGAAGCGTGTTTGTTTAAAATGTTTTATTGAACGCGTTCGGCAAGGCGCTGGAGGCGGCCGGACACGGAAGCGTCATAGCTGTCGTCACCAACGCGTACACGGACACCCGCAATGAGCGAGGTGTCTTCGGCAGCAACGGCCTGAATCGGACGGTCGTAGACTTTGGAATAATGTTGGGCAATCGCATCGAGTGATTCGGGCGAAAGCGTGGCGGGCGAAGTGACCACAGCAGTTTGAAGGGCCAATTCACGGCGCAAATAATTCAGGTACTTGCGCACAAGGAGCAAATGATGACGGGGTTGTACCTGGCTCAAGCCGGCAAGGACTTCCTTTACCCGCTCTTCTGTGATGGCGCCGGTGTTGTCTTTCGACAAGGCCACCATCTTTTTGGCGAGTTGAATGACTTTCTTGTGGCGTTGCATGCGTTCAAGTAAGGTTTGTCGGCTTTAGGACTCGGCGAGTTCTTTGGCAGCGGCATCCGAGTAAGCAGATTTCTCGTCGGCGCTGAGTTTGCGGGTGAGCACCTTGGAGGAAGTTTCGACCACCAAGCGGGCGACTTCCTGCCGGACCTCGGAAAGCATCTTCTGGCGCTCGAGCTCAGTGGCTTCGCTGGCTTTGCGAATGATGGCTTCCGCTTGGGCGGCTGCTTCCTGGGTTTTTGCCTCGATCATTTCCTTGGCCTGTTCGCGGGTCTCCCCGAGAATACGCTGTGCTTCAACGGCAGCTTCCTGAACCTTGGCGGCGCGCTCGCGTTCGGTGGCGGCGAGTTGATCCTTCATCTCCTCAGCATACTGCAAGCCTTCGGCAATCTTCTGCTGGCGTTCGTCGAGGGTCGCCATGACGGGCTTGACCGCAAATTGATACAAAATGAATGCCACCAAAATGAAGTTAATCATTTGCGCGATGAGCGTGGGCCAAGTGACGTCAAATTTTTTGAAGATCGCGCGGAAGGTATCGAGAATGCTGCCTTCTGCGGGTTCCTCGCCCAGTAGCGCCTCTACGGATTGGTGCGTGTCCGCATGATCCTCACTCGCGGCCGAAAGGGCGAGCGGGCTAATAAATGCGAGCAGGAAAAAGAGGTAAAGAGCCTTCATAATATGCGTTCCAGACGGGTTTGAAATGCCGACGACCCCAAATGGGCCGCCGGCAATCAAAGCCTTGAAGATTAACCAAGGAAGATTGCGAAGAAGATAATCGCTTCGGCGAACGCCATTGCGAGAATCGACTGAACCAGAATCTTGGTAGCAGCCTCAGGGTTACGGCCCACTGATTGGGAGGCGCCGAGGCCGATGAGACCGATGCCGAGCGGCACGCCAAGGGCGGCAGCGGCAACATGAACCTTACCGGTAACTTCTGCGAGGATGTCGATGATCATTTTGTGTCTGGGTTATTTGTTTATAGTTGGTTTCTGCGCCACCCACGGCTTGCTACATGGTCATGGTCGGAGAAAGTTTTAGTGTGCGTGGTCTTCGTCGTGATTTGTCATGAGCCCGATATAGATCGCGACGAGCATGGTAAAGATGAGGGCCTGAACCACTCCCACCAACACTTCATAAAAATAGAAGACGGCAGGCACAACAAAGGGTGCTTTCGCGGTCATACTGGTGAGGAGGCTTTCGCCGCCAAAGACGTTTCCGTAGAGACGAAAGGAGAGCGAGATAGGCCGGAAGCAGATGGAAACAATTTCAATGAGACCCACCCCGAGAAAGATCGGGATCAGGAATGCATAAATGGCGGCTGGGGTTTCCTTCTTATCCGCCTTGTTGCCAAAGAGCTCCCAAATGAAAAACTTGGTGCCGGCAACCTTGAGGCTGATAAAGAGCCAAGCCACCGTGGCGATGAGCGCCATGCCGAGCGTGGCGTTGAGGTCCGAGTTTGCGGGACGCATCCAGTATTTGAAATGCCCGTGATCATCGTAATGCCCAAAAGCACCCACTCCGGGAATGAGCCCGCTCCAGTTGTGGATCAGGATGAACACAAAAAACCCAATGAGAAGGGGGAAGACCATGCCGAAGGCTTTTTTGCCAAGGATGGGCTCGAAAAGTTCCTGCAGGCCAGCGACGAGATTTTCAATAACGGCCTGTCCTTTACCCGGGATGAGCTTGGGCTTTCCTACAGTCAGCCGAATGACCACGATGAAGAGAATGGAAACCGCCCATGTGGTTAATATGGTGTTCGTCAGGGGCAGCCCAAAAATCTCAGTCAATTTGTAGGGACTGGGACTAACCGCGACTTCAGCCGCGTTGAGCGCAGCTGCAGAAGCAAGCAAACCAAGAAAAGAAATAATGAATTTGTTCACGCGGAACACAAAATGAATGTAATAACCTCAATAAGGAAAGCGAATGAGATGCCGTAAGTCCTATTGCCAGTCAATACTGTAATGTAAAATGACAGTACAACATTAGTATTTCTTATAGGATTTATTACTTCTTTTAGGGGTAATGGCGCTTGCGCGATACCGGACAAGGTTTATCAACTTTAGCATGGCTTCCCCAAAAAATCTGACGAGTCAAATAAGCCGCTTGCGTGAGCGCAAGGGGGGCTTCCTCCCGCAACATTCCGAGGCGGGCGAAGCAAAACCCCAGTCCCCTGCCCTGCCCTCTGCTCCAACGATCAAAGGTCGCCGCATGGCCAACGATAGTTTTATGCTATTCAGTTATGCCCTTTTTGCGGCGGCAATGCTGACGCAGCTTGTACTGGTTGTCTGGCTGGATCTCTTCTAGGCTAGCGCCGAAGCGCAACCACGGAGTCGTACGAATCCATCAAGCTCTGGAAATAAGTCTCCATTTCATAAGGCCACTTCCCCTGTGAATCGATTTCCCAAACCGGGTGCGCCTCCAAATGCTCAAGTGTCCATTCATAATACGGACGGTCATCCGAACGAAAACAAAAGCACCCACCCGCATCAGTGCGCCCCGCCACAATATCGAGAAAGGCGGTTTGAACCATCCTGCGCCGGTGGTGGCGCGCCTTGGGCCAGGGGTCTGGAAAGAGAAGTACCGTCATTTCGAAACGGATTTCCAGCGGAAGCACCTCGAGGAATTCACCCAGCTCCGCTTTAAAAAAGTGAAGGTTGGTCAAATTGCGTTTGGCGCACTTCTCCTGACCCTTGCGGATGCGGTGCGCGATGAGGTCGATCCCCACACAACACGCCTCCGGATGCGCCTCTGCGTAGGCGGTGAGCCAATGCCCGTGCCCGCAACCCGCCTCAAAAACGATTCGCCCCACTCCTTCCAAGGCCTGTAGGCAGTCGCTGCGCAAGGATTCCTTGCGAGCTGCTTGTTTCGCCAATTCCCGGGCATGCCCTGCGCTCAATTCCATGCCGCACGATGCACTCACCCCCCGACCGAGGTCAAGCAATAGGCACTTCCGTGACGACCGGACGGTAGGGTAAACTGAAGCGAATGCAGGTCCCCTCCCCCAGCGTGCTTTCCGCCGCAACCGCTCCCCCGTGCAACTGCACGATGTGCTTCATGATGCTCAGGCCCAGGCCCGTGCCGCCGCGTTCACGCGAACGCCCCTTGTCCACACGATAAAAGCGCTCAAAAATGTGTGGCAAATCCTTCTCCGGTATGCCCGGACCGTCATCCTCAACGCTACACTCAACCATTTCCATCGCCTCATCCAGTTGAGCCCGCAAGGTGAGTCGGGTAAACTCCGGCGCATACCGTAAGACATTCTCGACCAGATTATCCAGCACTTGATTGATGCGATACGGATCAAAGCCAAAGGGTTGAATTCTGGGATCCATCTCCAGCACAAAGGACTGACTTTCAGTAACAAGGCGCCCCTCATTATTTTCAATGGTCTCTCGAAAGAGCTGCTCGAGCGAGGCCTCGCTGCATTCGAATGAATCCGGCCGGGATTCCAGGCGTGAAAGCGTCAGGAGGTCTTCAACCAACACATGCAAACGTTGCGCATTGTTTACGATTTTCTTAACAAAGCGGTTCCGCGCTTCCGGCGTGAGGCCGGCACCATCCTCGGCGAGTGTTTCCGCAAAGCCCTTAATAATCGTGAGGGGGGTGCGCAATTCATGCGAAACATTGGCAACAAATTCCCGCCGCACCTCTTCCAGTTCCTTCAAGCGCGTGATGTCGTGCAGCACCAAGAGCGTAGAGACCGATTCCACATCCGAAAGCCCGAGGAGCTCGGTGCAGGACGCCTCAAACCAAAGCAACTCCCCCCGCCATTCCAGGCTGACCTGACTCCGTTTGGAATGCCTGTTCTCGCGGTATGCATCCAAAAATTCCAACAAGCTACTCGAACGCAGGATCGACTCGAGACGGGTTCCCTTCATGGCCCCACTGTGTGGAAAAAGCCCTTGCGCTGGCTCGTTCGCAAATTCAATGCGCCGCGCCGAGTCAAAGATCAAGACCGCTTCCTGAATCGCCCCCAAGGTCGACTTAACCTGATTCAAACGACCGGTATTTTCCACCGATCGCGATTGTAATTTATCGACCAATTCGTTGCTCGTTTGCACCAAGGATTTGATTCCTAAAAATTCAACCCACCAGGTGGATTCGTCAAAAAGCAAGCGGCGCTTTTCCAGAAGTGATGCCTCTAATTGACGTATCAGCCGACGGGTGCCCAAGGTCAGAACCAAAAATGCCAAAATCAGACCGAGGCATAACGCTATTAAAAACAAGTCCATCTAAACATCCACCACGCGGTAGCCCACCCCGCGAACCGTTTCGATCATTTTTGAGTAAGCACCCAGTTTCTCACGCAAACGTCGTACATGCGTGTCCACCGTACGCGTTTCAATGTCGGTGTCGTAATGCCAAACATTAACCAACAGATTCTCGCGTGATTGCACCCTCCCCTTACGCTCCATCAATAGCTTGAGTAGCCGAAATTCTGTTGCCGTCAACTCGACGGCCTTCCCGTCCACCCTCAATTCATGTAACTCTATATCCATCAGCACCCCGCCGTTTTCAATGCGGCTCGAAGACTCGCTGCTCGACGGTGCCTTTTTACGCTTTAAAACATTTTTGATCCTCAACAATAACTCCTTGTTATTGAACGGTTTAGAAACATAATCGTCCGCTCCGCTCTCCAAACCCTTCACTCGATCCTCAGTTTCACCGCGTGCGGTCAGGAAAATGACCGGTATGTGCTGCATACTCGGATCCGAGCGTACAATTCGACAAAGCTGCAAACCGCTCAACTCCGGCATCATGATGTCAAACATAAGCAGGTCCGGCTCAAATTCCCGAGCCCGCACAGCAAAAGCCAGAGGATTATTCAGCACCTCACAGGCGTAACCCTCCTGCTCTAATTTATATTTGAGCAGTTCGGTGACGTCCGGCTCATCATCAACTACTAGTATTCGCTTTGTACGAGATTTGTTCATTATGTCTACTATTGCTTGTGCACAATTTCATCCTATATTACCAGCAGAAAGCAGCCCCCCGACTCAAGCGCGATTCCCTTGGCCGCAGCTAGCGCGATTCCAGAAATACCAAAAGAATACTGATATCTGCAGGATTTACGCCGCTGATACGGCTCGCCTGCCCGAGGGTACGCGGCTGAATAGCCGCCAGCTTTTCCGCGCTCTCATTGCGAAGTCCCCGCACCGCTTTATAGTCAATATCCTCCGGAATGCGCACCTTATCAATATGGCGCAATTTCTCAATTTGCTTCGCCTCACGCTCCAGATATCCACGAAAAGCCACCCGATAAAAAACCTCCTCGCGTACCGCCCTTGATTCTCCGGCAAGAGCCTCCGGGAAAGGCGACTCACTGCGCTCGCGCCGCACCTGATCCGCCAAAAGTTGCCCCCCTACCCGCTCACGCTCCAAGGTATCCACCCATTTTTCAATCCGCTCAGACTTGTCCTTTATTCTTTCAAGCCGTTCTTTATCAACAAGTTGCAATCTTTCTGCGTGTGGCAAAAGGCGCACCTCCGCGCTTCCGTGATTGAAGAGCAGACGATGCTCCGCACGGCTCGAAAACATCCGGTAGGGCTCCTGGGTACCCTTTGTCACCAAATCATCAATGAGCACCCCGATATAGGCTTCGTGGCGCTGTAAAACCAAAGGCTCCCCACCCCGCAGTTTCTGAACCGCGTTCACCCCCGCAATCAGGCCCTGACCCGCGGCCTCTTCGTAACCCGAGGTGCCGTTGATTTGACCCGCAAAAAACAAATGCCCCACCTTTTTGGATTCCAGCGTGGCATGCAGCTGCGTAGGCGGGGCAAAGTCGTATTCCACCGCATACGCAGGGCGCAGCATGTGCACATCCTCCAGCCCTGGAACACTTTGCAACATTTCTAACTGTACCTCAAAAGGCAAACTCGTGGAAAGTCCGTTAATGTACCATTCATTCGTATTGCGCCCTTCCGGCTCCAGAAACAAAAGGTGGCGGTCTTTATCCGCGAAGCGCACGAACTTGTCCTCAATACTCGGACAGTAACGCGGCCCCCTACCCTCAATGACGCCCGAATACATCGGGGATTTGTGAAGATTGGCATCCACCACCTCCCGTGTGGCCGTACTAGTGTAGGTCATCCAACAGGAAACCTGATCTTCCCCCGGCAACCAACCGAGCTTGCGTTGCCCAGAATGTTCCACGTGGAACAAATCGCTTTCGCCCCGGGTATCATAAAACCCAAAGAGTGTTGGTTCCGGGTCGCCCTTTTGCTCTTCGAGCGCAGTGAAATCGATACTACTACCGAGAATACGCGCCGGTGTACCGGTTTTCAGGCGTTCCAACTCAATGCCCGCCTCTAAAAAGGATCCTGAGAGCCCGTTGGCGGTAAAATCGCCCATCCGCCCACCTTCGTTTTTGTTCTGCCCAACATGCATGAGACCCCGCAAAAAGGTGCCTGTGGTCACAACGACAGTCTTCGCGTAGAATTCCACCTCGAGATTCGTCCGAACGCCCACGACCTGACCGTTCTTATAAATCAACCCCTGAACCATCGCTTGAAAAATATCGAGATTATCCTGCAATTCGAGCACGTGCTTCATGCGTAATTGATAGGCCTTTTTGTCACACTGCGCGCGTGGTGCCTGAACCGCCGGGCCCTTGGATGCGTTCAACAAACGGAATTGAATGGCGGTCGTATCCGTATTCACTGCCATTTCACCGCCCAGCGCGTCAATTTCACGCACCATGTGACCTTTGGCTTGTCCACCAATCGCGGGATTGCAGCTCATCTGTGCAATGGTATCGAGGTTGCCGGTCAAAATAAGGGTATCCGCGCCCAAGCGAGCCGCCGCCAGGGCAGCCTCACAGCCCGCGTGTCCAGCACCGCACACAATGACCTCATAGGGCTGATTGGGTCCGTGTTTTAATCCACCACTCATTTTCCGATACAAAAGTTTTTGAATAGCCGGTCCAGCATGCGCTCATTGTCAACCCGACCCACGACAACGCCAATGCTTTCAACGGCCTGTCGCAAATCTGCGGCGATCAATTCCGAAAGTTCACCTGAAGCCATTTTATCGAGGGCGGATTGCAGGGCATCTTTCGCCACAGAAAGGGCGGCGGCATGACGTGCATTCAAAACCAATCCATCCACTGCGGAGAGTGGGGCAGTGTAAGCCTCCAACAATTTCATCCAAGCGTTTTTGAATTCAGGCAAGCCCGTACCATACTTAGCAGAGATCGCGCAATGTTTGAGTTCCGGTAAAAATTTTGAGCAGTCAGAATCGGTTTTAATATCCATCTTATTTTCTAAGACGAGCGTATTTTCGGGCGTCATTTTATTGAGCAAAGCATCGGGAAGAGTAGGGGATTGCGCCGTTGAATCCAGAACCAGCAGGAAGCAGTCCGCAGTTTCGGATTGTTCCATAGTACGTTCTATACCAATGCTTTCCAAATCTTTTGCCCCTTTGTGAAGTCCTGCCGTATCGAGGATTTCAATGCGCCAGGAACCCAGCATAATGAAGGCTGAAAGATAGTCCCGGGTGGTCCCAGGCTGGTCACTCACGATTGCGCGTTCACTGCCGACCAGAGCATTGATAAGACTGCTTTTTCCGACATTCGGTTCACCCACGATAAGAGTTTTAACGCCTTCGTGGAGGAGGGCCGCGAAGTGGCGGGTTTCGATCAAGGCTTCGAGTTCTTTAATCAAGGCACGCAGGTCCTGCGCTGGGCCCTCTTGTTCTTCCGTGGGCAGGTCTTCTTCAGGAAAATCAATGTAGGCTTCCAAGTGCGCCATAATTTGTAGCAATTGGTCGGTAAGCGCGCTCATTTTGCGTCCAACGGATCCGTGAAGTTGGCGGCGCGCCAACTCGAGGCTGCGTTCGGAGCGGGCGTGTATTAAATCTGCAACTGCCTCTGCCTGAGTAAGATCCATGCGGCCATTAAGAAACGCTGTACGGGTAAACTCACCCGCTTCGGCCAATCGGCAACCACGGCTTAAAAGGTCCTCGAGGATGAGCTGAATCACGAGGGGGTTCCCGTGCGGGGCGATTTCTAGCATCGCCGCTCCGGTAAATGAATGCCCCTCCGCAAAGTAGCTCACCACGCAGTTGTCAATGGCTTTGCCGCTTAGCGACTGATACGTGCCGTAATAGGCGTGACGTGGGCGCAGGGATTCGCTCTTGCCAAATAGTGCAGGGCCCAATTCGACACAATTCGGCCCGCTCAGGCGAATCAACGCGACTGCCGATTCTCCTGCAGGTGTAGAAAGTGCGACAATGGTGTCAGTAGCAGACATAACAGACTGCTACCTTCGGCGAAAGGTGGCGCGCGTCAAGCCTCCAGCCCATGCGTGGGCAGGCAGGGGAGGACTCAAAAAAGATTAGGCTTCCTCAGTCTCTGCAGCCGGTTCTTTATCTCCAGTCAGTGACTCCCCGCCCTTGGGGTGCACTTTATCCATGATGAGCTGGGTCAATTCTTTAGCAACATCGGGATTATCAATGAGATGCTGCTTCGCGGCCTCACGGCCCTGGCCAACCATCTCGCCCTTGTAGGCAATCCATGAACCCTTCTTCTCCAACAACTTATGTTCCACACCGAGGTCAATCAAGGAACCAGAATGTGAGATGCCCTCGTTATACATGATGTCAAATTCACAGTCGGTGAAGGGTGGGGCGACCTTGTTTTTAACCACCTTGAGGCGGGTGCGGTTACCGACCACTTTTCCGGAGGACTCTTTGATTTGCCCAATTCTACGAATGTCCATGCGGACGGAGGAGAAGAATTTCAGAGCGCGACCGCCGGGCTGGGTCTCGGGACTGCCAAACATGACCCCAATCTTTTCACGGATTTGATTGGTAAAAAGGACGACGCAATTGGATTTGTTAATGGCGCCGGCGAGGCGGCGCATGGCCTGACTCATCATGCGGGCCTGCAAGCCAACGGTGGTATCGCCCATTTGGCCGTCGAGCTCGTTTTTAGAGACGAGGGCGGCCACGGAATCGACCACGATTATATCAACTGCGCCGGAACGAATGAGAGTTTCAGTAATATTGAGGGCATCTTCGCCGCTTTCCGGCTGGGAAACCATAAGGTTTTCAAGGTCTACGCCCACAACTTTGGCATAACGGGGGTCGAGGGCGTGCTCGACGTCAATAAAGACCGCGTTTCCGCCCAGTTTTTGGGTTTGAGCGATGGCACTCAAACAGAAGGTCGTTTTACCGGAGCTTTCCGGGCCGTAAATTTCGCAGATGCGCCCCCGGGGGAGGCCGCCAATACCCAGGGTGAGATCGATTGCAATGGAACCAGTCGAAATGACGTCGACTTCCATTTGAACCGCCTCTCCAAGGCGCATTAGGGCGCCGGGGCCGAATTGTTTGTTGATGCCCGAAATGGCAAGGTCGAGGTTCTTACGGTCTTTTTCGGGGCTGCGTTCCGTTTTCTTGATTTGTGTTTTTGCGGGCATAATTCAATAATCTGGGATTAAATTTGTAAATTGCAACGAAGCTTGTGAAAGGAAATCGGGATGGCAAGCACAAATGATAATTTGTTCACTAGTTTTCCAAAAGGGCAACAGTTCCTGTGTCTTCACTACACCCTTGGCGGAGAAGACGGCTTGCTCCGTATGGAATGGCTGAATGGTCGCTTACGAAGGGCGGATCTTGGGGCTGATTCGAGCGGGGACGGAAACCACGGCGGCGTACGATACGAGCATTTTTTTGAATGGCTCACGGCGTTTGAAATGGCGGATGCGACGAGAAAACGGGAATTTCTGGCTCCCCCGGGGACCGACTTTCAACGAAAAGTGTGGAAAGCCCTGCTCGGAGTGGAGTGGGGGAGGTGCACGAGTTATGGGGCGCTTGCCGCTGCAATCGGGCAAGCCAAGGCCGCGCGGGCGGTGGCATCTGCAGTGGCCACCAATCCCGTTGCGCTGTGGATTCCCTGCCACCGGGTAATTCGGGGCGACGGACAACTTGGGGGCTTCCGGTGGGGCAGGGCGATGAAGGCGACTTTGCTGGAAATGGAAACCAGCAGAGGCAGCTGGCGGACGGTCTTCTCGCAAGATTCGACCACTTAGGCTTGCGGGAAATGCCTGGCGGGCACTTGTTAAACAAAATGGAAACACGCTATCAACACATCATCTGGGATTGGAACGGAACGCTCCTTGATGATACCTGGCTTTGTGTCGAGGTGCTCAACGTTTTGCTTACGGAACGGGGAAGGCCCGCCATTGCGCCGGATGAATACCGTCAAAATTTCGGTTTTCCGGTCGTTCATTTCTACGATTATTTGGGCTTTAATGTAGACAAGGACAGTTTCGAGAGCGTGAGTCGTGCATTCATTGATGCCTACGAAACGCGCTGGCTTGGGGAATGTAAGCTTCACCCCGAAGCCGAGACCGTGCTGGGAACACTGACCGAGGCGGGCTTGAGTCACTCCATACTGTCCGCAGCGGAACAGGCTACTCTGGAGCGCGGTATTGCCCATTTTGGGATCGAAGCGCATTTCAAAGGTTTAATCGGAACGGATAACATCCACGCCCTCGGCAAGGTTGAACGGGGACGCTCCTGGATGGCGCAACTCGATTGGGCGCCGGAAGCAGTGGTCTTGGTAGGCGACACCCTTCACGATCTTGAGGTCGCCGAGGCGATTGGTTGCGACTGCGTGCTGTTGACCCATGGACACCATTGTCCCATCCGGCTGAAAGAAAGCGGTGCCCCTCTGGCTCATTCACTCGGTGAGTTGGCGGAACGACTCGGCGCACCGATTGGCCCAAGGCGCTAGCTATCCACGCACCATTGCCCGTCGGGCAACAATCGGGCGTCGTACTGGTTGAGATAATGCGGGTTGACCTCGTAAGCCCAAACCATTCCCAACAAGTCTCCCTTTCGGGAAAAACAAGCCATCTTGCGGCGTTCGTATTCATTGACTTTGCTTGAGGTGCCCGGTCGATAACCTTCCAATTCGTCCACCGCCTCGAAATCAACTGCGTGTTTGAATTCAAGCACAACCCCTTCGATCCAACCAGCCTCGTTAAAGACAGCACCTGGGTAACCGCATCCGAGGTCGTAGAGCTCGCCGCGGATTCGCGCAGGGGTATGCCCGCAAATCTTGCCTTCACAAAAACGATGCCAGTAATGCCCGCCGGGCTTGAGCGTACCATAAACGAATACCGATAAATCGGAAAAGGTCATCCCGAGAAAAGCTCCGCGTATGGGAGACTTGTCAAAGCAAAACACCCGCCCTTTAAGTGGATTACTCTTTCAGAGTCGCCTCGCCCCGCTGCCAATTGCAGGGGCAGAGCTCGTCCGATTGTAGGGCATCCAAAACGCGAAGGATTTCGTCCACATTGCGACCGACGTTCAAATTATGACAGCCTGCGTATTGTATGATACCCTGGGAATCGACAATGAAGGTGGCACGTAAACAGACGTTTTCATGTGATTCAAGGATTCCGACTTTAGCGGCAAGGGAACCCGCCGCAATGAGCGGAAATCCAATCTCATGCAAATCCTTGTGTGATTTACGCCAGGCAAGATCGCAAAATTCGTTGTCGGTACTTCCGCCAATGACGACGGCATCGCGTAAGGTAAATTCATCCAGTCTGGAATTAAAGGCCACGATTTCAGTGGGGCAGATGGAGGTAAAATCCTTAGGATAGAAAAAATAGACCTGCCAACGTGCGGCAAAATCTTCGTTTGATATCGTGGTTATATCATTGCCGTCGGAGCCATCACAGGCTTCGACCTTAAAGGTGGGAAAGGAATCTCCTACGGTAAGCATATGCGTTGTTGATTAAGAATGAACGATTAATAATTTTAACATTTCATTAATAAACACTATTTTCTCACCAGGCGAGTAATAAATTCTACATCGGCTGTCTCTGAATTCTGCGTTTACAAGCGGCCCGCCAAAAAACAATCTAGCGAGCCTTATGAATCGGGTGTATATCAAAACCTATGGTTGCCAAATGAACGAGCGCGACTCGGAGGCAGTTGCGTCGATGCTGCGTGGCAAGGGTTACACCATGGTTGCAGATGAAGCCGAGGCGGATGTCATTCTTTTGAATACCTGCAGCGTGCGCGAGCAAGCGGAGCAAAAAGCGATTGGTAAAGCCGGTCATTTAATGGCACGCAAACGACGGAAACCGAACCTCTTGGTGGGGGTGATGGGTTGTATGGCGCAGAACCGAGGACGCGATCTCCTCGACCGCCTGCCCGACCTCGATCTAATCGTAGGCACTCAAAAGTTCCACCGGGTGCCGGACCATCTCTCCAATATGATCGCCAGCTTGCAAGGGGAGGGGCCGCGCCCGGAGTCCGTGGTGGATCTGGACGAAGAAGCGGGTTCTCAAAACACCATTCGCTCCCACGTGGAGGGCGAGCAGGTCAGTGCCTTTGTAAGCATCATGCAGGGCTGCAACATGAAATGTTCCTATTGCATCGTTCCCAAGACCCGGGGTGCGGAGCGCGCGCGGCCGATGGAAGCGATCGTCGAGGAAGTCACCGAGCTCGCGGCAAAGGGCACACGTGAAATCACCCTGCTTGGGCAAATTGTGAATCAATACGGCATTCGCGAATTTCCTTTTGTGGATAAAAAGAGCCCCTTTGTGCAGTTGCTTGAGAAGGTGCATGCCGTTGAGGGAATCGAGCGAATTCGCTTCACCAGCCCCCACCCGGTAGGGTTTAAGGACGACCTAATCGAGTGTTACGGTCGCCTGCCCAAACTCTGCGAATACCTGCATTTTCCGATGCAAAGCGGAAGCAACACCATCCTTAAGGCCATGCGCCGCCCCTATACCATTGAGAAATTCTGTGAGATCATTACGAAACTGCGCGCCCTACGTCCGGATGTTTATATCTCTACCGATGTGATTGTTGGTTTCCCCGGCGAGACCGACGCGGATTTTGAATTGACCCGTCAGATTTTTGAGACGCTGCGCTTCGACATGGCATACCTCTTCAAATACAGCGTGCGTCCCGGAACCACCGCTGAAACACTGGGCGATCCGGTCCCAACTTCGGTCAAGGAATCACGCAATAAAATCCTGTTGGATATTCTCGCACGGCATTCCTTAGAACGCAATGAATCACTCGTGGGAAGCATTGAGGAAGTCTTACTTGAGGGCCCGGCTAGAAAGGGCGAATCCATGTTCATGGGGCGTACCCGCGGGCATCGCAAAGTCATCGTTAAGGCAAACCCGCGCTTGGTCGGCCAACTACTCCCCGTTCACATTGACCGCGCTACCAGCGGAACCCTTTTCGGGAAGCTCGAACTCACTGGCCTTTCGGTTTAATCCACCGCTTCGATTTCCGCGAAAACGGACTCCACGGGACGGAGGGATTCGGGTGGGAAAAAACTATTTATGCGGGTAATGACCTGCTGAATAATACCATCCGGACAAGAGGCGCCGCCCGTCAAAAGTACATGCCAGGGCGCTTCACACGGTTTGTCAGATGGTAAAAACCGCCGCTCCACCTCGGACTTGCCGGTGGCGGCCTCCGGGCTGGTGTGAAAAAAGTAATGCCGGACGAGCTCAGCCGAAATAAGATTATCTTCGGATTGGATATAGTGCGCATGATCTCCGACGGCGTCCTTGCACACGCGGTAAAGCTGGTAGGTGTTCGAGCTGTTCTTTCCCCCAACCACCAGGGCGGCATCAATGGGGTATTCGAGCGCCTTGTGCAGCGCATCTTGATTGACTTGGGTGGCGTAGCAAAGGGTGTCGCCTTTGCCTTGTGACCAAATGTGCTCTTCCGCTGCCGATACACCGTATTTCTGCGCCATAACGCCCTTTAAATACTCAATGATTTCCAGCGTTTCATTCCGCAGGAGGGTTGTCTGATTCACCACGGCAATCTTTTCCAAGTCGCGGTTCACATCAAAATCCCCAGAATGTAATCCCGCGAATCCTTGCTCAAAACGGCAGATTTTTTCGGCCCCCTCCGCCAAAATTATCTCTCCAAGTAGCTTGGCATGTTCATAATTGCGCACTATCAGTGAGGGACCCTGCGCCGAACTGTTTGAAAAAGTCGCCTTTGTTTCCTCATGCTCCGATTTTCCGTGAATCGCTACGGTGTAGCCCTCGGCGGCATAGCGCCGGGCAGACTTCCAAACCTTCTCCACCAACATACAGGTTGCGTCGTGTTCACGTATCGCCAGCCCCTTGCTTATGAGACGGGCCTTGTCCTCGTTGGTTGCCCCAAAGGCGGGAATGATGACAATATCATTGGGTTCCAGTTGATTCCAGAGAGCGGCGGGATCGTGGGGTCCGTTTGCGGGTTCGCTGTTTCCTTTGAGCGGCATACCCTTATCTGTTTGAAGGTAGCGCAATCCCCGTGCCAGCAAATCGGCATTCACAAAAGGATTGTGGATTAACTCGCTGAGCATGAAAACGCGCTTATCCGGATGAGTGGCAACCGCCTCATAGGCGCGCTCAATGGCGTTTTGAACCCCCAGGCAAAATCCGAAATGGCTGGGGATCACGTAACGCACCGCGCCAAAGTCGAGGAGTGCCGGGGCACCGGACGTTTTTTCTTTTGTGCGGCGTACCGCTTTAATTGCGGCGCAGAGTCGACTTTGATAGAGCATCTCCGACTTGGAATCGATATAAATTTCCCGATTGCGTTCCTTTGCAGTTCGAAAGCGATAAATGTACTCGTTTTCACTCAGGTCGAGGTAAGGCAGGCGATAGAGGGCGTCTTCCAAACACTCAAGCGCTAGCGCCAAAGCCGCAGACAATTTTTCATCGCCCGCCGCAACCGAGGCATTAAGCGACTCCAGGCTCATTACCGCCTCCGCTTGTTCAAGTTCTTGCTCCACCCGGCAATAAATTCCAAGCGGGGCGGATTCAAAGGTGGATTCTGTAAACAAGTGCGCCTTGCGGGGGAGGGGATCTGCTGCAGTCCCGCTGCTCGCCGCCTGCAGCACACCCTCCGGGTCGCGGTTCAGCACCAACCGATAGTTTGAGTCGAAACGCAATAAGAGCCAGGGCATCGGGACTTCTGCGGTCGCTTGAGGAGATTCGGGCATATCCCCTAAGATGTGGATGCCCTCTCAGGGGTCAACTATTGCTGTACGCCTTTCCGCATTCTGCGATTGCACCTTAAGCCCGGAGGCATCATCTATTATACAAAGTTTTAATCCCCTTTTCTCTCACACATGTTTCAATTAAATTTCAGCGAGCAAAGCATGCAGGAGCTCAACAAGCTCGATACCCTCTCACAAATGGAGGTCATCGAAGTGGTCAGCTCCCTTACGAGAAAACAGCTCGAGCACCCGGAGGACTCGATCGGGCGCTTCCAAAGAGCCGGCAAAACCCTCTATCGCGTGCGGGCCGCTGATTTCCGCATCTATTTTGAAGAACAGGGGGACGCCCTCCTCGCTCACTATATCCTCCACCGCAACACCTTCGCGGATTTCGCCTTTCGCAGCAATCTTCCCGTAACCGAGGAATTCCTGGTCGAGCAGGAAGATTCCTTTTGGAAATACCTCGAAAGCCTCCGGCACCGTGAGGATGACAACGATTAATGCCTATAGAATCAAATACCCCGCGACCGCGACCGGAAGACGCCACCGAGGCAAGCCGCATATACCTGCTTCCAAACAGTCTGACCGCCGGTAACCTCTTCTTTGGTTTCCTTGCGATCCTGCGTTGCATTCAGGCAAATAATGCCGTCGACTCTATGCAGATTGCTCAGTACTTCACCCAAGCGGTCTGGTTTATCCTCCTCGCTATTATTTGTGACGCCCTCGATGGCCGCGTAGCCCGCATTGGGAACCGTGAATCCCTCTTTGGAAAAGAATTCGATTCCATCGCAGATGTTGTGTCCTTTGGGGTCGCACCTGCCCTGATGACCCTTTTCCTGATACTTGCACCCACCGAGAAATATCCCTTCTTCCTGCAAACCGGTTGGCTCATTGCCTTTATCTATCTTCTTTGCGCCGGCATACGCTTGGCACGCTTCAATGTCCTGACACATCCTCTTTTAGATCCACCCAAGGCGCTGGTTGAAAGCAAGGACTTCATCGGCCTCCCCGTTCCTGCTGCCGCCGGAATGATCGCTTCCCTGGTTTTGGTCCTCAATACCTTTGATCTGCGCGCATGGGCACTTCTCTTACCGCCGCTCCTGCTCGCCATCTCGGTTTTGATGGTCAGCAACATTGCCTATCCCAGTTTTAAGACCGTCACCTGGCAAACCCGCACCCCCTTTCATACTTTCATATTTATTGTGATCGCAGTCGGGGTCGCTTTCACTTTTCGCGAATTCTTCTTCGCACTTCTTTTTCTATGTTATATTGCCTACGGCCCTGCACGTGCGTTATATCGTAAACCCCTCAAGCATCATTGACTTTCAGACTTTTCCACACCCCCTGACAACAAGGACTGGATAAGCTGTAAATGAAGGGTGAACTAAATAAACTTCTTCACATCTTTCACTTTCCTGCCCCCTTCATTCCAATCTTATTAACCGCAAATTTGTTACCTATCCTACTTGCGACGAACCATTTGCTTTGTTTTTATAATCATTCACAAGCCTTACTGATAAGAAGGTATTTATAAATATAAAACAGACTATTATATAATAGTTGCCAGCAAGTTAAATTCACCCGAAAAAAGTATCATGAAATTCAAGATCAACCAAGACCACTTCAGCAACGGTCTCCAACAAGTGCTCAACGTCGTGGCGACCCGTTCAACCATGCCCATCCTGAGCAATGTTCTCATCGAAGCCAGCGACGGTCATATCTCCCTCACCACCACCAATCTTGATCTTGGGATTCGTTGCCGCATAAAAGCTGAGGTCGAGGAACCGGGTGGTATCACATTGCCCGTTCGCAAACTCGCTACCATTGTCCGTGAGCTGCCACAAAGCGATATCTTCATTGAAACCGGCGACAACAATCAGGCAAAAATCACCTCCGGCGGTTCGCTCTTCCGCATCATGGGCATCAGCACCGAGGAGTTTCCCCCCTTGCCCACTTTTGAAAACCGCCATGTCTTCGAACTCGACCAGGAAGCTATCGTGGGAATGCTGAAAAGCGTTTCCTACGGCCAGTCAACCGACGAAAACCGCTACATCCTAAACGGGGTCTACTTCAGTTTTGCCGATGAAAAACTCACGCTGGTGGCAACTGATGGGCGCCGCTTGGCACTCACCGCTCTGGAAACTGAAATCAGCGAAGACAACACCGGAAGCCTTATTCTCCCTGCCAAAACGGTCGCAGAACTCGAACGCCTGCTCGGTAAAGGTGAAAAAGTCAAAATCGCCTTCAATGACCGCCAGGTTGCATTTGAAATTGCCATTGATGCCGACGATTCCGGTTTGGTCGACGAACTTTACCTCGTCTCAAAAATCGTTGAAGGCAAATATCCAAACTACCGGCAGGTCATTCCAAAAGAGACCGAACACCGCGTCAAAGTAGAACGCGAACTCATGCTCGAATGCGTCCATCGTGCCGCCCTTGTCACTTCCGACAAAAGCAATTCCATCCGCTTGAAAGTTAGCAAAAACCTCCTTGAAATTTCCGGTTCCTCAAGCGAATACGGCGAGTCTCACGAATCCATGGCCATTGCTTACGATGGTCCCGAAGTACAGGTCGCCTTCAATCCCCAATTTTTAATGGAGCCACTCAAGGCACTCACCAAAGACGAAGTCTTCTTTGAGTTCAAGGACGAGCTTAGCCCCGGCCTCTTCAAGACCCTCGACAACTTCATTTGTGTGATTATGCCCCTTCGCCTGAACTAGGGGAGGGTCTCTTAAAGCGGTATTCGAGCAGTTCGCGATAGTAGGTCCACTTGTAGTAGAGCGTCGTTGCAACGATCGCTCCCGCGCAGTCAGCCAGCCAGTCGGCAAACTCCATTGCCCGGCCGGGCGTCATCGATTGCCGCCATTCATCCAGCCCCGCGTAAAAGATCACAAAAAGCCCGGTATAGATCCAGCCGCGCAACCCCCGGTTGAAGAAAAATGGCATTCGCAAAATGCTGGTTGCCACCAAACCAAATATCAGAAAATGCGCGATTTTATCCGGGGAAATCGCAAAACTCAAATCCGGCGTCGCCAAGTTGGAGGTCGAGGAAAGCGCATGCACGGTTGCCAATAGTAGCAACGGCCAAAGGAATGAGCGATTCAGCCTTTCGTATAGCGAATCCATCAGGATGTAGGTAACTTAAAAGAAAAAGCGGTTCCCTCTGGTGATGAATATTCCAAATGAATGTCACCACGGTGCGCCCGCAGAATCTGCTTGCTGATGGAAAGCCCAAGCCCTGTCCCCTCCGCGCGATGCGTAAGGAAGGATTCAAAGATCTTGGCTTGTGCCGCCTCCGACATACCTGGCCCATTGTCCTCGATGCGGAAGAACGCCTCACCGTCTTTGCTCTCAGTAGAAATAGCAATCCGCCCTCCATCGGGCATTACTGCCACAGCATTCAGTATCAGGTTCAAAATTACTTGCTGAATTTGGCCTTTGTTCACCGCAATTAACAAAGTTTGCGGACTGGGTTTGAAGACCACCTTGATCCGCAACTGATCCAACTTTAAGCGAACCAGACGCAAAGTCTCTTCTGATAATTGATTCAAATCATAGTTCCCGCTCAAACTCTCGCGGGTGCGCCCAAAGCCCAACACCCGCTCAACAATATCCTCCAATTGCCCAAGCTTTTCACCGATCAGTGCAACATCGCGTTCACGCTCGTCACCTGTATCAAAACGCAGATTCAAAGAATCAAAAAGAAGCTTGATCACCGTGAGCGGGTTGCGGATTTCGTGTGCTATCTCCGCTGCCAACATGCCGAGAGTCGTCAGTTTTTCATTTTTTCGCAGGGAATCCTCCGTTTCAAAAATGCGGGCATACAGCGCGGAGTTCTGGCAAACAATCGCACCCAGTGCCGCCAGTGTCCCAAAAACCTTGCGCTCATCATTATTAAAACGGTGCGGTGCATCCGTGAAAGCTGCAATCACACCCTTTACCTTGTCATCATAAATCAAGGGTACCGCTAACATCGAGACCAGTCCCTCTTGTTGTACCACCTTGAGAAAATCACTCTCTTCCGCATAGGAAATATTTTCTACTTCAGATATTTTCTGACGGCGAATGGCGGAGCCCATCGCGCTGTCCACTACCGCCACCGTGCCTGCTGTTTCTATCCAACCAGCGCGTCCAGCCAAGGCGCGCGTCTCCAAAGATTCGCCATCCGAGCTCAACCAAAAGACCCCACAACTATGGCAATCCAGAATCTGACGCCCCTGCGTGGCCAAACGTTGTAAAATACCTCCCAAATCCATCTGACTTGTAATGCGCCCTCCGAGGTTTACCAGCGATTGCAATTGGTTCGCCTTGGTTCGCAATTGTCGGATCAACCACAAACGGCTCACCACCCGGCTCGCCTCAACCGTCAACAGGCTCAGAATTTTAAGCGCAGAGGCATCAAAGGCGTTCACCCTTTCACTGTCCACCACCACGACCCCGATGACCGTACCGCCGTCTTCCATGGGCACGGCCATTTCCGAACGGATGTCAGGACTTACCGCAATATAGCGGGGTTCCTCACGAACATCATGCACTACTTTGGCAACCCCGTGAAGCGCGACCCATCCGGTTATGCCCTGTCCCAATTCCAGCGCCAGATTTTCCCAATCCTCCGGCAAACCATGCGCCACTTCCAGCTCAAGGCGTTGCGTGTCGCGGTTCAAGAGACAGATAGAGACCCCGCTTGGCTCTAAGACCCGCACGATTTCCTCCATGATAAAACGCAAAGCCTCCCTCGGATCTTCCGTGCTGGAGATCAGGCTACTGATTCGGTAAAGTGAATCGATTGCTGTTTGCTCGCTCTCGCTTGCCTTCATAGGAAGCTAGTGTCCAGCTTTCCGTGAGCGGCGCAAGGCGTTATCCCGAAGGTTCCGCCTCAATGATCGCCTCCAAATCCCCCCGCAATTCCAGGAGATTGTCTGAGTCCACCTGCCCTGCATCCGCACGGTTTTCAATATAGAAGGTATCCATCGCGACCCCCCGCTCAGTGGCAATCCGCGCAAAGGTAATGTCAAAACCCTTGTGGTGAATCAAACGCGCCAAGCGGTAGAGCAGGGCGAGACGGTCGGTCGCCTGAACCTCGATGATAGTGCGTTTTAATGACAATTCATGGTAGACGTCCACCCGTGGCGGGAAGGGTGCCGGCAGAAGATCCTTGTTCTTTTGAACCGCTGCTTTGAGAACCTCTACTTCTTTTAATTCAATCGCATCCTGAAGGCGTTTGCCCTCAAGCAGCGAATCGTGCAAATGCTGACGGAAGATATCCGGCGCCTTGCTGTCGCTAACCAGACCACCCCCGGTATCCATGATATAAAAAGTATCAATGGAGATGTGGTCTTTGCGCGTCACCGCCTTTGTGCTCAGAATGTTGACTCCCGCCAGTGTAAGCGCACCCGCCAATTTATAGAAAAGTCCCGCCCGATCCCAAGTCACCACATTCACCACCGTTAGATTCAGATCGGGGTCGTCCCGCCAGTCGATCACCGGCATGAGACTTCCCACCGATTCCGAACTTTTAATCTGCCCCATCAATTCGTGCGTCATCTGCATGTGCAACGCAATTTCCTCAGCTTGGGTGTTGATGAAGTAACGCTCCGGCAAAAGGCTGAAATGCGCCTGCATTTCCTCCACGCTCAAACCTTCCGGTAAATGACTTAAAATTTCTTCGTGTAACATGGCGATGCGTTCCTTTCGTTTGCGCTCAATGACGTCCTGCCCCTCAAAGGCCTCCAGGGTTCCGCGAAAGAGCTGGCGGTGCATGGTGTCTTTATACCCGTTCCAGAGCGTTGGAGCGGTTCCCCGCGCATCACAGTAGGTATGCACGTAGAGAAAACGCAATTTCTGCGGATCTTCCATTTTGTCGGCAAAAAAACTGGCTGTTTCGGGGTCATCAAGATCGTAACGTTGCCAGATTCGTGCCATTTCCAAATGATTGCGGATAATAAATAAAATTACTTCCTGTTGTTGGGTATCGATTTCGAAGCGATCAAGGATAGGTCGGGCGATTCGCGCACCGGCGGTATCATGACCTTTCACCCCTTCCGCTTTCCCAATATCATGCAGCAGCAGAATCAAATAAAGCAGGAGGGGATCGTCATTTTGCCGCAATGCCCGTTCGTAGTTTGCGCTCACTTCATCCACCTTTTGAAAGACCCGATCCAGATATTTAATGGTTCGCAGGACATGTTCATCCGCGGTGTAGCGGTGGTAATACTCATGCTGTACCCGGCAGGTCAGTTGACCGAATTCCGGTAGGTAGCGACCCAGAACACCCAGGTTGTGCATCTCTTTTAGAATCGGATAAACCTCCCCCGCGCTACGCAAAATACTGCAAAAACTCTTTGCCGCCGAGCGGCTCTGAATGAGGCTGCCATCGATTAAAGGAATCGACCGCGATACCAGAAATTTTAACTCCGGATCCATCTTCGCTCCGAATTGTTGCATATAGCGGAAAATCCGAATCAAACGCACCGGTGATTCCGAAAAGATTTTTTTCGACCCCGCGCTGAACACCCGATCCCGCAAAATAAACCCGTCGACCTTCTTCTGGACTCCTTTTTGGTAAGCCCTCAGGGCATCCCCAAAGCTGAAGCGCGGACTCTCCCCGTGCATGCCGCCTGTGCTCAAAGCCAAGCGTTCCTTCAATAACTCACTCGTGTGGTAAATCGTCCGTGCTGCCGAGTAGTAATCCATCATGAAAGCCTCGACCCGCTCAAAAATATCTTCCTGCCCGTAATTCAAACCCTCCGCAATGAGCGGTTGCTGTTCCAACTGCAATTTATCCGTCGGGCGTTTGTTTTGCAGGTGGAGTTCCGTCCGCACACGCAGGAGAAAATCGTACGCGCGCTCCATCGCAACCCGTTCATCCAGGCGCAGCAAGCGCGCCTTCTGGATTGCCTTAAAACTTTCATAGCCAAACTTCACATGCGCCATCCACAGAATATTCTGATAATCCCGCAAACCACCGACCCCGTTCTTCACGTCTGGTTCCTGCAGGTACACCGTATGACCCGACTTCCCGTGCCGCGTCTTTTCCGCAATCAAGCGCTGCTTGATATAATCCCGGGAATTCTCCGGTTGCACATATTTCATGAAACGCTCCCACATCTTTTCATAGAGCGGTTCCGATCCACAAATAAAACGCGATTCCAGGATAGCATTCTTCGATTGGATTTCCGCCCGCGCCTCGGTCAGGACCTCGCGGGAATTGCGCGAGGCGTGTCCTACCTTCCAGCCAAAATCCCAAAGGGGATATAAAATTTCCTCCGTCAGGATTTCCTGAAAATCCTCAAAACGCTCCTTATTGGAAATCCGGTCGGGGTAGAGGAACATGATATCGATGTCACTGTGCGGGTTGAGTTCCGCCCGCCCGTAGCCCCCGGTAGCCAGCACAGCCATTTTGCACGGCAGGCGTCCCTTCTCCTTGGTGTAGCGATTCAATGCCGCCAAAAAAAGATTTTCAATGACCACATCCACCATCGCCGTTCGTGCCAGGCAAATCTTCCGGCCCGACAAACCCTTCCGGTGATCCCGCGCCAGCATTTCATTTTCCAATTCCAGAAAACGCTTGTAGGCGGGCAACTGCTCGCTACGCGGTACGCCCGGATCAAAGGCGAGCCGCTTCTGCGCATGTTGGTGGAGCCGGTTCAGGCTGGGGGATTCAATCGGTGGCATAGATATTCCTGTCCCTATCTCAATACCACCCCCCGCAAAACTCCATGCAAAAAACACGCTTTCGCTTTTGACCCCGCAAGTCTTTCCGCCCATCTTCTTCTTTCCAACTTACAACCAATACCACTCAACGCACCTGAATCATGCAAATCGCCGCCGACTCCGTCGTCTCAATCGACTACACCCTCAAGAACGACGAGGGCACCATTATTGACCAGTCCCAGCCCGGGCAGCCCATGGATTACCTCCACGGTCACCGCAACATCATCCCCGGCCTCGAGAACGCCCTCCTTGGTAAATCCGCCGGCGAATCGGTGGAAGTACGCGTTGAACCCGCCGAAGGGTATGGTGAATTCAACCCCGCCCTTGAACAAGTCGTGCCCCGCGAACGCTTCCAGGGTGTTGAAAACCTCGAAGTAGGCATGCAGTTCCAGGCCAGCACCGAGCAAGGCCCCGTATCCGTGCGCATCAAGCAAGTCGAGGGCGACGATGTCACCGTTGACGGCAATCATCCCCTCGCTGGACAACACCTCAATTTCGCAGTGACCGTGCAAGCGGTACGCGAAGCCACCGAAGAAGAAAAAACCCACGGCCACATCCATCAGGGTGGCGGCGAAGGCGGTTGCTGCGGTGGCAATAGCGCTGAGGGCGAAGGCGGCGGTTGCGGCTGCAACTAGGTCCGCCGCACGCGCCGGTTGGAAAGCGACAGGCGTGTCGCTTCTACGGTATGCGGATCATAGTGGAAGCGGCGATCCTGCCGCTTTGGAACCAGAGTTTTTGTTTTTCACCACAGAGACACGGAGAGCGCGGAGGATTGGGCACTTGCTTTAATGCTATCTTCCGGCTCCTGACTCCAAGCTCCCGATTAGAGCCAGCCCAGCTGGCGACCGCTGAGGTACGCTAATTTACTCTAATGTTTTTATTAGCGGGCATTAGCGAAAATAAGTGGTTTCCGGCGCTGCCGGACTCAAGGCAGCTGTTGTGAACTTCGCAAATAGTGGAAGCGGCAATCCTGCCGCTTTACGCGCTGGTTGGAAAGCGACAAACCTTTCGCTTCTACGGTATCCGGATTTTGGAGGAACCTCCGACGCTTCCGGCGGTGGCACGGATTTCCTCGCTCCCGTTGCGGATAATTATGGCTTTGGGTTGTGTGAGCACGACTTCAACCGCGCCGTTCTTTTGCACGGTGGCAGATTCGCCATCGGCAAGGGTGCCTTGATAAATGATTTTACGGTCTTCCACTTGCCGCGCCGCCACAAAGGAACTGCCTCCGCTTGCCACGATGGTGAATTCGGTCGTGCTTATGGAAACAGCGGGCTGGGCCTCGACCGCGGTGGTGGTTGTGGGCTCGGGATCGGTGCCGGAACCAATGATGGCGCGTACCAAGCCAAAAAGAATGATGACCAGCGCAAGGGTTCCCGCCAGGATGAGGCCAATCTTCAGGTAAAAAGCTTTGTCGATTTCGGCGGGGACGGCTTCTTCGGCAGGGCTTTCGCTTTCCTCTGGAGTAGAGGTGGATTTTGCGCTGAGGGTGCCGAAGGATTGCTCTGCGGGGGCATCGGCACTTTCGCGGGCTTCCGAACCTCCAAACCATTCCGTGGCAGCGCGTTTGTTGCGTGACATGCCGAGGCGTTGGGTGTTGTAATCGGTAATGATTTTATCCGCGTCCAGCTTGAGGTAGCGGGCGTAATTCTTAATGAACCCCGTGCGGTAAATTTCTGGCAGGTCGAAGTCGAATTTGTTTTGTTCGAGGCTGCCGAGGTAGTCGCTGCGGATCTTGGTAACCTCTGCGGCCTCACGCAAGGAGATTCCCTTGCGTTTACGTGCTTCTTCTAAACGTTCGCCAATGGTTTGCATGAATAGTGCATTTTTGGTCTGCTTTGGCGAAGACCGCAAGCACGAATACGTACTTAAGTTTCAATCCCCCAAACGGATGCAGAGATCCGCCCATTCGCCGTCACTGCGGGAATCCATCGAGAACTTGCCTCCGAAGCGCGTTTCACAGGCGCGTTCAAAGTGTTCGCGCACGATATCTATCTCGCGGGTGAGGATGCCGCTGAGGGCGAGGGTGCCGCGCGGACGGAGCGCCCGAAGGAGATTTTCAGCCGCGGGCATAAGGACATCCGCTTGAATATTGGCGAGCAGGAGGTCGGCTTGTTCCGCATGCAGGCCGGAATCGAGATCCCCAACGGTGTAGTTCAAGACGGGCAGGTGTGGGTTTTCGCGGGTGTTGTTTTGGCAGACCGTGATGACTTCGGGGTCGTTGTCGAAGGCTTCGATGCGTTTGAAGCCGAGGGCGGCCGCGGAGAGGGCAAGCACGCCCGAGCCGCAACCGGCGTCGACTACTTGCGCGGTTTCGCATGCCTCAGGGCGGGCTTCTAGAAAATCAATCAGGCGACCTGCACACAGGCGGGTGGTTTCGTGGCTTCCGGTGCCAAATGCCATTCCGGCTTCGAGGTATACCACCGCGGCCCCGGCAGGGGGGTGGGTGGTCTCGCGTTCCCACAGGGGAATCCAATGCAATTGGCGGTCGCTCCAGGGTTTCACAAATTCCTTGTAGGCGTTTTGCCAGTCCGCATCGGCGATTTCCTGTAGTTCAAAATCCTCAGGTAATTCAGGAAAGGCGATTCGCAATTCGGCGAGAGCGGCGTCGGCGGCGTCGGGATCTGGAAAGAAACCAAAGAGTTCGTAGGGGTCGTGCCGTTCTTTTTGCAGGATGCCCCAGGGCGGGGAATCGATTTCGTAGCAATGCGCGTCCAGCGCCTCGGCGAGTTCGGCGGGGACAACCGCACGGAGTTCCCATTGAGTGCTCATGCTAGGGCAGGGGGATCTCGCCTCGGCTGAGGCCAGCGACCACCTCCGGGAGGAGTTGATGCTCGGCGGCGTGAATTTTTTTCTCGAGGAGTGCGAGGGTATCGGAACTTTCGATACGGATGGCTTTTTGTTCGATGACAGGGCCGGCGTCGAGTTGCGGTGTGACCCAGTGGACGGTGCAGCCGGTGACCTTGACGCCGTAGTCGAAGGCATCGCGAATACCGTTTGCGCCTTTAAAGCTTGGGAGGAGACTGGGGTGCAGGTTGAGCACGCGACCCTTGAAAGCTTCGATGAAGCGCGGGCCGATAATGCGCATGAATCCTGCCAGGACAATCAGGCGAGGAGAAAAGGCCTCGATGCGCTCAATGTAAGCGGCTTCAGCCTCGGGGCTCAGTCGAGCGCCCGCTTGCCCGGGGTCTATGTATATTGCGGGAACCGAAAAACGAGTTCCCAATTCAAGAATACCCGCCTCGGGTTGGTCACTCACCAGCGCCGCGACCTGTGCGCCGCCGAGCTTGCGGTTTTGCTCGGACTTCAGGAGGGCTTCGGCATTACTGCCGCGTCCGGATCCTAAAATGACGATGGGGAAAGGCATGACCTGAGTGGTTTAACGAAAGAATTTTTTGGCTTTTTCGAGGAAGGATTTGCAGACCGGATTGGCGGGATCGCCACAGGCTTCGGCGTAGTCCTCGAGTTTTTGGGTTTGCTCCTTGTTGAGTTTGGTGGGGACTTCAACGTGAACGCGAATCAGGAGGTCGCCTTTGCCGTTCCCGCGCAGGTGCGGCATGCCGTGGTTGCGCAGGCGGAAGGTCGTGCCGCTTTGGGTGCCCGGCGGAATTTTCAAAGTTCCCTTTTCGAAAAGGGTGGGCACTTGAATCGATCCGCCAAGGGCTGCGAGGGTAAATTTGATTGGAATTTCGCAATAGAGGTCGTCTTCGTGGCGTTCGAAGAGTTCGTGCTCTGCGACATGAATCATGATGTAGAGATCCCCGGATTGACCGCCCATGTGCCCGGCCTCGCCTTTGTCTGCCGAGCGGAGTTTCGCACCGGTGTAAACCCCCGCGGGAATCCGAATCTTTACGGTACTGCGTTCCATTTCACGCCCCTCGCCGCGACAGGAACCGCAGGGCTTTTCAATCTTTTGTCCCGCCCCGTGACAGGTCGGGCAGGCCTGACGAAAACTGATGAAGCCCCGGTTTGAGCTCACCTGACCCGCCCCGCCGCAAGTCGGGCAGGTCACTTTTTTCGAGCCTGGTTCTGCCCCCGAACCGCTACAGTTTTTGCACGCCACCGCTCGGTTGTAGCGGATTTCCTTTTCGGTGCCCTCCGCGGCTTGCTCCAAACTGATTTCGAGGTCGTAGCGGAGGTCCGCGCCGTGTTGCGCGCCGCCAGCGCTGCGCCCGCCCCCGCCGCCAAAGAGATCCTCAAAGATACCGCCCCCGCCGCCGCCAAAGGCCTCGCGGAACATGTCAAAAGGGTCGTGGAATCCGCCGCCCCCGCCGCCTCCGGCATTGCCCATTCCGCCTGCCTTGAAGGCATCGTGCCCGTAGCGGTCATAGGCCGCGCGTTTGTCGGCGTCCTTTAATACTTCGTAGGCTTCCGAGACTTCCTTGAATTTCGCCTCGGCTTCGGCATCGCCGGGGTTCTTGTCGGGATGGTATTTCACCGCAAGCTTGCGGTATGCTTTTTTCAGCGCATCGCCGTCGGCGTCGCGGGACACTCCCAACAGTTGGTAATAATCGGCTTTGGACATATTTTTTTGCCGTAAAAGAGTTTAGGCGTCTGCCTCGGCAGGGCCGCTGGAAACGATGACGTTGGCGGCACGCAGGAGTCGTTCGTTCAGGCGGTAACCGGAACGGATGGTGGAAATGACGTGATCCTCGGGAACGGTGTCGGAGGGTTGTTGGGCGATGCACTCGTGGAGGTTGGGGTCAAAGGGCTCGCCATCGGGTGCCAGTTGTTCCGCGCCCTGCTCCGCGAGGGTGCGGCGCAGTTGTTCATCGACCATCTTGAAGCCCTCGGTGACGTCCTTGGCCTCCGTGTGTTGCTCTGCGGCCTGCAGCCCGAGCTTTAAATTATCGAGCACGGGCAGGAGGGACTCAATCACCGCAGCGGAGGCAGAGCGCAGGATCTCGCTCTTCTCTCGGGCCATGCGTTTGCGGTAATTCTCGAGGTCGGCAACCGAGCGCAAGTAGCGGGATTTCATCTCAGCTGCTTCGGCTTGAGCTTGTTCCAGTTCGGACAACTCGGGCGTTGCTTCGGGCGCGTCGGCGCACTCGTTTTCCGGTTGGTCGACGGTTTCGTTGGATTCTTCAGGCGTATTAGTCATTGCGAAAAGAGAATAACATGCGCAATTGCGCACGAAATTCAAGAGCGCTTATCGCGGGGACTAAAATTGGTCGGTTACCAGAAGCACGGCGTCGGACCGGGCGACGAGCTGGCAAGCGGTCGCGTAGGGCTGGAGATAATTGCCCCCGATTTCGAAGGTGCTGCCGGTCACCGTGTCCTGAACCACGCCGGAAATCAAATGCAGGAGGCGGGCTGCCTCGCCTGCTGGTAGATCCAGCCCGTCGCCAGCTGCCCATGCAAATTTGCGGATGCGGAACTCCGCGCAGTCGGCGAGGGTTTGCTCCCCCGTCTGCCGGTGGAGCGGTTCAGGTTCAAAATCCTCAAAGTCAATGGATTGCAGGGATTCCTCAATGTGTAACTGGCGGAGCTGGCCGTCTAAGCCGACCCGACCCCAATCGTAGACGCGATAGGTGGTGTCGGAGTTTTGTTGAATCTCGAGAATGAGGTTGCCGCCATCGATGGCGTGCAGGCGACCGCTTTCAACCAGGATGGAGTCGCCAGACTGGACGGGGAAGCGGTGGACGCAATCCTCGGCGGAGTTATCGCGAAGGGCGGCTTCGAATTGTTCGCGGGTAACGCCTTTTTTGAGGCCCACGATAAGGGAAGCCTCCGGCGCACCGTGGGCGACATACCAATTTTCTGTTTTGGGTTCGCCGCCGAGTGCAGGCGCGATGCTGGCAGGGGGGTGCACCTGCAAACTCAGGCGTTCCTGACAATCGAGCCATTTTACGAGAATGGGGAAGGGGCGTGCACCGTCCGCGCCCGGCCCCAGAATCGCCTCAGCGTGCGCGCTCAGGAGTTCACGCAGGCTTTGCCCCGCAAAGGCTCCCGATGCGACTACAGATTGCGCGTCCTCGCGGTCCACGATTTCCCAGCTTTCACCGATGACTTGACCCTCCGGCAAATCCCGCTCGAGGTGTACCGCTAATCCGCGGCCACCCCAAACCCGTTCCATGTAAAGCGGTTTAAAATGCAACAGTTCCATCCTTTTTGAGATGTGGATTTTCACTTTTAAGGCGAGCTTGAATCGAATCTTGTTTTCCTTCTCCGGAAGCTTAGTTTCTTACTTCATTCCCATGGCTAAAAAGACCCTAAAACGAACAAAGCGAAAAAAAACCAGCACCCGGGCGGTTGGAGCCGTGCGCGCTCAGCCGATCCGCGGCGTCTTCCTCCTGACGCTCGGCATCCTCAGTTTTGCCGCCATTGTCAGCTTTGATTTGCGGCAATCCTTTCATTGGGTCACGGAAGCGCGACCGGGTGACAACCTCGTGGGGATTGTCGGCGCGAACGCCGCCTACTATTTTTTCTACGCCATCGGTTTGGCGATTTGGCTACTGCCCTTCTTTTTATTTTGGGGGAGCCTCCGCAGTTTTACCGCCCGCCCGCCCCGCAGTCGGAAATTCGCCATTGGAATGACCCTTCTCGCCCTTTTGTGTGCCGCTGGCCTCATGGAATTGCTCTCTGTGACTGGAACGCTTGAAGCTGAAGACAGCCTCTTTCAGCAACAACTTCCTGTGGGTCTTGGCGGAGTGGCGGGCGAATGGATCGCCGGGCGCTTGCTCCATCCCTACATGGGAACCTTTGGCAGCGTCATGCTCCTCGCGATGGGCTTTACTATTGGAACCCTCCTTGCGATTACCGATCATTCCGGCCGTTGGCTGGATGCCTTGCGCGGGCGCAGTCTAGCTATTTGGCAGAGCTTCCTTGCACTCTTGGCATCACGCAAAGCCGGTGCCGCCGAGCGCCGCAAGGCACGCGCTGAAAAAGCCCGCCTGAAGGCCGAGGCGAAAGCCGCCAAAGCTACCGCAAAGCAACAAGCCGCCGTGCAAGCGGAACCGGAGGATCTGCCGGAAGAGGCGGTCGACACCAGCGGTCCGCGCCCCTCGCTGCTCAATCAACCCGTCGCGCCCCTCCCGGGAGTCAAAAAAACCACCCGCAGGCAAACGACCACTCCGGACGCGAAGCCCGAGTCTGCCCCCGCGCCCGCCACCGAAGCGCCCAAGCCAAAGTTTGATCCCAAATCCATCAAAATCGTTAAGGGTGAAAAAACCGAGAAAGCCGTCGCCAGTATTCCCGAGCAACGCGGCGATCACAAATTCCCACCCATTCAACTCCTCAGTGAATCCACCGTCGGCACGGTTACCAGCGAGGAGGATCACGCAAGCACTATGGATGCCCTCGTCCGCACCTTGGAGGAATTTGGAGTAAAAGTCATTCCCGGCGAGATCCATACCGGCCCCGTCATCACCCGCTACGAAGTAACCCCCGCCCCGGGCGTGCGCGTTGAGAAAATCGTCAACCTCGACAAAAACATCGCCCTCGGTCTGAAAGCGGAATCCGTCCGCATCCTCGCCCCCGTGCCGGGCAAGGGCACTGTTGGTATCGAGGTGCCCAACCGCATCGCTCAAGCCGTCTGTATGCGCGACATCGTTGAGTCCAAGGCCTGGGCCGGGGCAAACGCCGAGATCCCCATCGTGCTTGGTAAAGACGTCACCGGCAAAGCCATGGTCACCGACCTCACCAAGATGCCCCACGTCCTCATCGCCGGTTCCACGGGTTCCGGTAAGACCGTCTGTATCAACGCTATCATCGCCTCCCTTCTGTACCACTCCAGCCCGGAGGATCTCCGCTTTATCATGGTCGATCCCAAGGTCGTTGAGATGCAGGTTTACAACGCCCTGCCTCATATGCTCATCCCCGTGGTTACCGAGCCCAAGAAAGTCCCCGGTGCCCTCAAATGGCTCATCGCGGAAATGGAACGCCGCTACCAGATCTTCGCCACCGAAAACGTCCGCAATATTGCAGGCTTCAACGCCAAACTCGCCAAAACCAAGGAAGAAAAAGAAAAGGCCGCCGCCATGGACGCCGAAATGACTGCCGAGGAACGCGCCGCCGTCAGCCAAATTGAAGTCCCCCGCGATGACGACGCCATCGAGATCCCCCGCAAAAAACTCCCCTACATCGTATGCATCATCGACGAACTCGCCGACCTTATGATGGTCGCGCCTGCCGATATCGAGACCGGCATCGCCCGCCTCGCCCAGCTCGCCCGTGCCGCGGGTATCCACCTCATCCTCGCCACCCAGCGCCCCTCCGTGAACGTCATTACCGGCGTCATCAAGGCCAACCTTCCCAGCCGGATCTCTTTCAAGGTCGCCTCCAAGGTCGACAGCCGCACCATCCTCGACGGCGGCGGAGCAGAGGCCCTCATCGGTCGGGGTGACATGCTCTTCATCCCCCCCGGTACTGCCACTCTGGTCCGTGCTCAGGGTGCCTTTGTCTCAGACGAAGAAATCAACGGAGTCGTCGAATACCTCAAGGAAAACAACGAGCCTCCCAATTTTGCACAGGAAGTCCAGCAACAGATCAATTCCAGTATCGAAGAGGGCGGCGGTTCGGGCGGCCTCGACGGCGGCGACGAAGACGACGAGGAAGCACAACTCCTCGCACAGGCCATCGACGTCCTGCGCAGCACCAAGCGCGCCTCCACCTCCATGCTCCAGCGCCGCCTGCGCATCGGTTACAACCGCGCCGCCCGCCTCATGGATGAACTCGAGGAACGCGGCATAGTCGGCCCGGAGAACGGCTCCAGCCCCCGCGAAATCCTCGTCGATCTCGACACGGTCTAGTCCCGTTCCAGCTCGAGCCCGGGAATGTGGTTGAAGGCGATCCGCATGGGCGCCACCTCGCGGTCGCGCTGCGCCTCCAGCGCCTCGGCGTAGTAAAGACTCCGCCCCCCGTGGCGGCGGTTCACCTGATCCATCGCTTGTTGGAGCGCTAGGCGACGTTCCTCCGCAGGCTCGGCAAATAGATCCGGCGTGTGGGAACGACCCGCCTCCAAACGCAGGAGCATGACCCCCACCTTGGTTGGTTCCGGCACCTCCCGCGGACGCTCGTCCCAAAGTTGATTCATAAGTCTCCCAAGAGTGACATCATCCTGCGTCGGGAAGCACGAACATTCGTTTTCCCAGCGCAATTCAAAGCCAAACTTCACCTGAAGCACCAGTTGCCCCGTGAAATGATCCATCGCCCGCAGGCGTCGCCCGGCCTTTTGGAGCATGCGGTGCAGGGTGGCGTGCGCGCCGGAGGTGTTGCGGAGGCGCGGCGGGAGCACATGCGAATGACCCACCGTGCGGCGGTTTGTTTCCACCGGCGGCAGGTCGATCCCCCGCAGGGCCGACCACATGCGGTCGCCCTCCACGGAGCCCCAGGCAGAATGCAGTTTCCGGCGACTGGCGGCGCAGAGTTGGCTGACCGAATGGATACGCGCCGCCCGCAGGCGGCGTAGCATCCCCTTGCCGATTCCCGTAAGGTCCTCCAATTCCAGATGAGCGATTTTATGCGGCAGATCCTCAAAATCCAGACAGGTGAGCCCATCGGGTTTTTCCATCTTACTTGCCAGCTTCGCGAGGAAACGGTTCGGCGCGAGGCCGATGGAGGCGCGAACGTGTGGGCCGATGTCTTCGGCCAGCGCCGCCTTGATCGCCTCCGCCTTTGCCCGCGCCCGCTCGGGTGCCTGTTCGTGCGGGGGCAGACGCCCATACATTTCATCAATCGAGAGCACCGCATCCACGTAGAGAATCTCATGAATGAGCGCTTTGATCCGTGAATGCATCCGCACATAGGCGGGGTGGTTTGCCTCCACAAAAACAATATCCGGGCACAGATGACGCGCCTCGCGCACCGGCGTACCCGTCTTCACCCCAAAGGCCTTTGCCTCATAGCTCGCCGCAATGCAGCAAGTGGTCTCCACCCCCAACGAAGGCACCACCCCCACCGGCCGACCCCGCAACTGCGGCTGCAACTGCTGCTCCACCGAGGCGAAGAAACTGTCGAAGTCGATAAAAAGATAACGGAGCGCCATAACGGTAAACAAAGGGATTTACGTATATGCATATAAATATGTTCACTATACGCAAGCAAATCCGTACGGGGCCCGAGGGTTTAACGCGGAAGATCAGAGTAACTCGGAGTGTAATAGTTCAACACAGAGAAGCAAAGGAAAGCTATGGTATTGGAAGTTGAAGCCGGGACCTTGGAAGTGGTTAGGCGGTATCCGGCTACGCCGGACTCGGGTTGCAGGGCCAGCAGAGCTGGCGACCACTAATAGGCGCTAATCAACGCTTATCTGTGCCGTCTCCGCTTGGAGTTCTCAGTGCTGAATAAGCGACAGGATTGTCGCTTCCACGGGCGGGTGCTTCAAAAGCGACAGGAGTGTCGCTTCCACGATGCTGTTCCATTCGTGAGTATTCGTGTCCATTCGTGGTTCCTTCGATGTTCGATGTTCAAGGTTCGATGTTTCCTATCAGCGTCGATCAGCGTATATCAGCGGTTTCCGGCTACGCCGGGTTCGGCGGATTTGCGGTCTTGCCTTTGCGGGTGCGTGGGATCATTCAGCTTGGATGCAAGTCGGGTTTCCATGGCGTCGTTATATGATGGCGGTGGTGATGTTTCTCATGTTTCTGCCGCCGGGGATGTGGTTGCCGTCTTTGCCAAATGTGCTGGAGGCGCACGGGGCGCGCTGGGCGCTGCCGTATTTCATGACGCTGACGCCGTTCATGTCGATTTTCTCGGCCTTGATTTTTGGTTCGCTCTCGGATCGGCGGATGGATGCGCGGTATTTGTTGGGGATTCTGGGGCTTTTGGGGGCAGGTTTTTTATGGTTGGCATTTGCTTCGCTGGAATGGGGCTGGCACGCGGGGTGGTTTCTGTTTTTCCAGAGTTGTAACGCCTTGATTTCAGCGCCCATGATCGCGCTGATCACGAAGGTGAAGCTGGCGAATTTGCTGAATCCGGCGAAGCATTTCCCGCTCTATTCCATTGGGGGAACGCTGGGCTGGCTGTGCGGGAGCGTTTGGGTGAGCGCGCTCGCGCTGGATCACTCCGCGCAGGTCGGGCAAATCGCGTGTTGGGTGCGGATCGGGATGAGCCTTTTGTGTTTTCTTGCGCTTCCCGCGACGCCGCCGACGGACCATGTGAGCCGTGGTTGGCGGGCGGCCTTGGGCCTGACGGCCTTTGGTTTATTGCGCGACCGGAATTTGCGGCGGTTCTACATTGCCTGCGCTTTGCTGGCGATTCCCGGCGCCGCGCATTTCATGATCACGCCGACTTTGTTGACGGATTTGGGAAGCATGCACCCGACGGGTCAGATGGGTCTTGGTCAGGCGATGGAGGTGGGTGCGATGTTGCTTTTGAGTGCGCTGGCGGGGCGTTTCCGCATTCGCTGGTTTTTGGTTTGTGGTATGTCGCTGGCGGTGCTGCGTTTTGCGTTGTTTGCGCTGGGTGCGGAACTTGGGACATTGGCAGTGGTATGGATGGGGATCGCCTTGCACGGGCCGGTCTATACCTTCATGTCGGTGGCGGGGCGGCTCTATCTCGATAAACGCGTGCCCGACACCATGCGGGGGCAGGCGCAGGCCTTGTTTGGGTTGATGGTTTTCAATCTTGCGGCGATTGCGGGAGCCTTTCTTTGTGAGGGCTTATATCGCGGACTGGTTGCGGAGGGGGAAGCCTGGTCGATTTTCTGGCTGAGCCTGAGTGCGGTGGCGGCGGTGCCGCTGGTGTATTTCGTGCTGGGGGTGCTTCGGGAATCGCCGGATTAACAAAGATTTAAGCAATCAAAGGTGCCGTTGCCAGAGCGCGAATCTTGCCCACTTCAGTTGCCCTACCTCAGTACTTATAGACCTTGCTGCGATGTCCCACTTTTATGACGTGAATGATTAATTCATCACGTATTATTTGATACAAAATTCGATAATTCCCTTGTCGGATTCGGTATTTTTCTTGCCCAGAAAGCTTCTTGCTCCCAAGGGAGTGTGGATCGTTTGCCAAGCTCTGAATTTTTGCAATGATGTGTATTCGATCCTTCTTCTCAATGCGTTTGATTTCCTTCGCCGCTGATTCTTTAATAAGGATTTTAAAGCTTTCCATCTTCTTTCAGGGAAGCCACGAAAGCCTCAAAATCGATGACGGGTTCGTGCTCTCTTTCTTTAAAAGCCTCCAAGTCTTCAGCATCTTCAAGCAGGGCCGCGCGCACCGCATCGTTCACCATTTCAGACACGGGTTTCGAAATTTCAGCAGACTTCATTTTTAGAGCCTTGTGGAGCGCTTCATCGAAATAAATCGTCGAACGTTTCATGGTGTAGCATTTAAACGTTAAAACGTTAAAATGTCAAACGCTGTTTAAAAACGGCTCAAAACAGGCCGAGTTGGTCGTCGGTTTCTGCGGGGGATTCGCCGGACTGGGTTTTTTTCATGCGTTTGCGCAGGAGGTTGTGGGAGGAGTCGTCGGCTTCGAGGCGTTCGAGGATGGTTTTGGCGCGGTCGATGACGGTGTTGGGGAGTCCGGCGAGGCGGGCGACCTGAATGCCGTAGGAGCGGTCGGCGGCGCCTTTGGCGATTTGACGGACGAAGATGATTTCGTCGTTCCATTCTTTGACGACGACGGTGTAGTTCTGGAGGCGGGTGAGGGTTTTCGCGAGTTGGGTGAGTTCGTGGTAATGGGTAGCGAAGAGGGTGCGGGGGCCGGGGCCTTCGGTGGGGTGGAGGTGTTCGATGACGGCCCAGGCGATGGAGAGGCCGTCGTAGGTGCTGGTGCCGCGCCCGATTTCGTCGAGGATGATGAGGCTCTTGGGGCTGGCGTTGTTGAGGATGTTGGCGGTTTCGTTCATCTCGACCATGAAGGTGGAGTTGCCGCGGGCGAGTTCATCGCTGGCGCCGACGCGTGAGAAGATGCGGTCGACGAGGCCGAGCCGGCAGGCGCGGGCGGGAACCCATGCGCCGCATTGCGCCATGAGGGCGATGAGGGCGACCTGTCGGATGTAGGTGGATTTGCCGGCCATGTTGGGGCCGGTGATGAGGGCGATTTGGGGGTGTTCGGGGTCAGGGCCTTGGCTGTCGAGTTGGCTGTCGTTGGGAACAAAGGCATGGGTACCGGCGAGTCCGAGGCGTTCTTCGCGCATCATTTGTTCGACGACGGGGTGGCGGCCCTGCTCGATTTCGAGGCGGTCGGAGTGATCGAGTTCGGGTTGGCAGTAGTCCCATTCGCGGGCGAGGCGGCCCCATCCGGTGAGCACGTCGATTTCGGCGAGGGCGGCGGCGGTCGCGCGGAGGGGGTCGGCTTGGGCGAGGATGGCGTTGATGAGTTCGAGGAAGAGGGTTTCTTCGCGGGCGAGGGCTTTTTCGTCGGCCTGCAGGATTTCGCGCTCGCGTTCCTTGAGGATTTGGGTGGTGAAGCGCTCGGCGTTTTTCATGGTTTGCCGGCGGGTGTAGTCTTCGGGGACGCGTTCGAGGTTACTTTTGGTGACCTCAATGTAGTAACCAAAG
This sequence comes from Coraliomargaritaceae bacterium, assembly GCA_965659965.1. GTDB lineage: Bacteria > Verrucomicrobiota > Verrucomicrobiia > Opitutales > Coraliomargaritaceae > UBA7445. The sequence continues at coordinate 16,322 of CBFHXZ010000003.1, read as the reverse complement.
GCGCCGGTGTAGCGGATGCGTAGGTTTTTGATGCCGGTGCGTTCCTGTTCCTGTTGCTCGAATTCAGTGAGCCATTGTTGGCTGTCGCGGGTCAGGCTGCGGCAGTGGTCGAGTTCGTCGTCGTAGCCGTCACGGAGGGTGCCGCCCTCATCGATTTTGGAGGGGAGTTCGTCGGCGAGGGCGCGTTCGAGTTGTTCAAAGAGGGGTGAGAAGTCGTGGAGGCGGGCGGCGAGTTGGGCGACGGGTGTGCCGGGGAATTCAAGTAGGGTGGTGGCAATGGCGGGGAGGGCTTGAAGGGTATCGCGGATACCGCCGAGTTCGCGGGGACTGCGGAGGCGGTTTTGCAGGCGTCCGAGGATGCGCTCGAGGTCGCGGATGCCGCGAAGCTGGGTCTGGAGTTCGGAAGTAAGCCCCTGACTGGTGACAAATTCCGCGACGCAGAGTTGTCGTCGTTGGATTTCGGAAAGCTCGCGTTGGGGTGCGGAGAGCCAGCGTTCGAGGCAGCGGGCGCCGGGGGCGGTGATAGTGGCGTCCATGGCGGCAAGGAGGGAGCCTTTGCGGGTATTGGCGGCGGACTTGAAGATTTCGAGGCTGCGTAGGGTGGCGGGGTCGAGGAGGAGGGTTTGTTCGGAGCGGAACTCGCGTAGTTGGCGCAGGTTTTGGGGCTGTGCGCAGAGGGTTTCGGTGGCGTAATGAATGAGGGCACCGGCGGCACCGAGGGCGGGATGGTTGCGGGCGATGCCGAAGCCGTCGAGGTTGAGCATGCCGAGGGTTGCCATGACGGATTGGGCTCCGGCGTCGGGGTCAAAATGGTAATCGGCGAGATGGGTGCAGGCGCGGTCGCGGCAGAAATCCAGTAGGCGTTGGGCGGCGGGGGAGGGATCTTGAGACCATGCTTCGGCGGTTTTTTCGGGGAGGAGGATTTCGCGGGGGTCGACGCCTTCGAGGGCGGCGAAGAGATCTTCGGGGTTGGTTTCTGCGGCGAGGAGGAATTCTCCGGTGGTGAGGTCGAGCCAGGCGGCTTGGAGCGTGTCTTTGAGGAGGTGTAGGGCGAGTAGGAAATGGTTGCGCTGTGCGTCGATTTGATTGTCGGCGAGGCGGGTACCGGGTGTGATGATGCGGGTGAGTTCTCGTTTGACGAGTTTCCCGGGTTTGGGAGTTTCGACTTGGTCGCAGATGGCGACTTTGATGCCTTGGTCGAGGAGTTTTTGGATGTAGTTATCGGCGGCGTGGTAGGGGATGCCTGCCATGGGCATGCCGTGGCGATAGGTGAGCGTGATGCCGAGGTATTCCGCGCCGCGCTCGGCGTCTTGATTAAAGACTTCGTAGAAATCCCCGAGCCGGAAAAGGAGAAGGGTATCGTCTGATAGCTTGGCACGCATTTCGTGCCATTGCTGCATCATGGGAGTGATTTTCTTCGTCTTTTGGGCGGGCATGCTTTAATGGTGGGAGGGGTGTTATCATTGACAGTTATTCTTATGAATCAAAAGCGAATTTTCTTTTAATTGAGCGTGAGGGAGTTCTTTTTGGTAATGGATATAAAAAGCGTGTTAAATTTATTTAAAAGATGAGCGTGGATTTGCATGGAGAGGCTTATGGGTCGGAGGGATTGCCTGCGCTGGTGATGTTGCACGGGTTGCTTGGGAGCGGTCGTAATTGGGGAACGGTTGCGCGTGCACTGGAGGGGGATTATGCCGTGCATGTTGTGAATTTGCGGAACCATGGGCAGTCGCCGCATGCGGAATCGATGCGCTGGGCGGAATTGGTTTCAGATTTAGAGCGCTACCGGGAAAAGGCGGGTTTGGAGTCCTTTGTATTGTTGGGGCACAGTTTGGGGGGTAAGATCGCGATGCGCTACGCTTGTGAAAATGCGGAGCGGGTGGCGGGGTTGGTGGTGGTCGACATCGCGGCGAAGGCGTACCCGCCGTACCACGAGGCTGAGTTTCGCGCGATGCGGCGGATGGCAGTGGAGGATTTGTTGAACCGTAAGGAGGCGGAGGCGCTCTTGAGTGCGGATGTGCCCGACTGGGCGCTGCGTCAATTTCTCCTGACAAATCTTGTGCGGGATGAGGCGACGGGAGGTTTCAAATGGCAGATTAATTTGGAGGCCTTGCACGCGAGTTTGCCGCACATTCGGCAAAATTCCCTTCGTGAGGGGGATTGCTACGAGGGGCCGGGTCTTTTGGTGCGTGGCGGGCGTTCTGATTTTGTGGCGGAGGGCGATGTTGCGGTAATGCGGTCTTGGTTGCCGAATTTGAAGGAGGCGGTGCTGCCTGGGGCGGGGCACAATGTACATGTGGAGGCCCGTGCGGGATTTCTCGATTTGTTATCGGAATGGCTCAAGGGGAGCGTGAATGATTAAGACGCTTTAACTTTTGCACATTTTTTAAATCGGGTTTTATTCCTTGGCATGCCAGTTCAATCGAAGTCCGAAGCCGACACCGTCGCCGCAGCTGGTTTTGCGGGGGTCTATGATCCCGTGAAACCCTATCTGGCTGAACTGGATGCCTTCCTGCAGGGGCAGATTGCGGACATGGAACCGGAGGTGCGGGAGCAGGTGCGCTATGTTTTCAGTCACAGCGGGAAGCGCTTGCGCCCGATGTTGGTGGCTTACAGTGGCTGGGAGGGGCCGAATTCGGGTGATTCGGGGCAACTCATCCGGTTGGGGGCGGTGATCGAATTGGTGCACCTCGCTACGCTGGTGCATGATGACATTTTGGACGGAGCGGACACCCGCCATCGTCAGGAAACTGCCGCTAAGAAATTTGGTTCTGCGGCCGCGGTACTCATCGGGGATGTGCTATTTTCGCATGCCCTCAAATTGGCGGCAGACTTTCCCACGACGGAGGTGTGTCGCGCGGTTGCGCAAGCCACCGCCCGCGCCTGCGCCGGGGAGATCGCGCAGACTTACCAACGCGGTGAGGTCAACTACGACCGCGCGTTCTATTTCCGCGTGATCCAGCTCAAGACTGCGGAACTCTTTGAAGTGTCCTGCCGCCTCGGCGCCGAGGTCGCGGGTTATTCGGAAGCGTTTGCGCAGGCGGCAGGTCTGTTTGGTCGCCACCTTGGCATCGCGTATCAGATTTTCGACGATCTTGTGGATCTCTATGCCGATGAATCCATGATCGGCAAGACCCTCGGCACGGATCTGGAGAAGGGAAAATTCACCCTTCCGCTGCTGCTCTTGTTGGAGCAACTGCCTGCGGAGGAAAGGGATGCCTTGCTCGCGCGTTTTAAGTCGGGCGATGCAAGCGTGGCTGCCGACTTCACGGAACGCCTCCACGACTTCCCGATCTTTGACGCCGTGGTTGCGGTCTTTGAGGCGCAACTGAGTGAGGCGACTGCCGCGATTGCGCCGTTTTCTGAGTCGGCTCCGGTGCCCGCGATGCAACAAATTGTCGATCTGGTCCGCGCCCAGTTGGGACGCCTTCCAAAGGATTGAGGGGTCAAGAAGCCTCCTGCTCCGCTTCCCACTCCCGGCGGCGTACGTCTGAGAAGCCCGGGATGCGGCCCTCATCGAAATCCATCATGTCCATCACTGAGAGGATCTCGCCGATTTTTTCAGGGGTGCCCATATTGGTGAGCGACTCGGCGAGAAATTCGCGACCCGCCTCGGTTTGCCCTTTGTGGGTGACTTCGCGGTTCCAGTCGGCGACGCGAAGGTCGGCGGGAAAGAGTTCCTTTAGAGCGGCGTCGAGCGCAGCACTGTTATCGCCCGATGCTTCTACGGTTTTTAAAACATCCTGCGGGTCGATGCCAAGGTGCATGCACAGGAAACGGTCGAAGCCGCGACAGAAGTTTTTCTGGTAGGACTTGGGCAATTCGCCGCGCAGGTGCTTGCGGCATTTTGCAATGAAACGGGGCAAGTGAAGCAGGCCCGAGGAATGCGCCTCGTAGGGAGAGGGCAGGTCAAAACAGATGGCTCCGGTGGGGCCGAGGTCTTCGTTGCTCATCCCCAAAAAGAAAAAGGGGAACGGGCAAAGGTCAAGCGGACGATATGTCGCCAACCCCGTTGCCCGTTCCCCGAAGGTTTAGAAATCCATGCGCAGACCGATGGAGATATTACGTCCCGGCAACGGTGCTTCTTCTTTCAGATAAGAAGTGTGATGGATGATTTTTTCGTCCAACAGATTGTTGGCGTGCGCGAAGAGGCTGAGCGTTTGACTGCCGGAGAGCGCAAAGCCTTTGCTGAGGTAAGCATCCAGCTGAGTGTAGCCCGCGGTTTCGCTTTCATTCGAGGCGGTGTCGCTTTGGCGCAGCGCACGTTTGACTTTCGCTCCTGCTTGCCAGTCCGGGCTATCATAATGGAGACCGAGCCCGAGTCGTACCGGCGGAATGCGCGGCAGGGATTCACCGGAACCCCGTTGCTCGGCGTGAACCCAGTCACC
>CBFHXZ010000003.1:0-11910 GCA_965659965.1 Coraliomargaritaceae bacterium | reverse complement strand
ATCGCCTTGGCGCAGCAATGACCGCTTGTAGCTGGCCTCCAAGCCGTAGTAATCCGCATCCACTGCTTCATAGCGGTAGGTGTCTAGGGCGTGGTCGTCTTCGAAGCCGGGATCTCCCTCTCTTGTGCCTTCGTCATCGGTTTTATAACCGAGCGATGCGCCGAAGATGTAATCATCGAAGCGGGTGTAGAAGGCCGTTACTTGCGCCGAGTCCTCCTCACGTTGGATCTCGTAAGTTAGGTCAATCCCCAGTGCGGTTTCTTTTTTGAGCGGAGCCTCGGTAGCGACGAAGTATTGCTGCGTCGCAAGGTGGGCTCCCTCGCTGTACAATTCACTTGAGGTTGGGTGACGTTGGGAGCGATTCAAGCTCAGTTTGAGCGTTTGAGCGGCATCGATTTTCCAAATTGCGCTGGCTGCAATGCTGAGGGCGGTTTCGGAATAATCTTCCGTAACGCCATCGGCCTCGATGTCTGCGTTTTCCAAACGCGCCCCAAATTCGTAATGCAGAGATTCACCGTGCCAGTGCTCATTGACAAAAAGTGCGCGGCTTTGGGTATTGGAATTTGGAGTGAAGGTTTCGTCAGCCGCAGCCTCGAAATCACTGTCGGTCATCTGAAAACCAATCACACCGATATCGATTGACAGGAAGGGTTTGTGTGCCAACTCGCCACGCAGATCCCAACTGGTCTGCTCATAGCGAATGCCAAGCGCACCGTCCTCAATCTCGTCGTGCAGATAATCGGTGTAGCTCGCGCGTAGCCGCAATGCTTCCGCCCAGGAGAAAGGGTCTGGAATGCTGTATTCTGCGTTCAGGCGGGTCGTTTCCATTTGAATGTCCTCCTCATCAGCAGCATGGTCTCCACCCTCGTGACCATGCTCGTGACCCGGCACGCCGTAGTCGGATTCCATTTCAGACAGGGATAGTCCTAAATAATGTTTATCGCCAAAGAAACGGGTCGCGCCAATGGAGTAGCTGGAAGATTCCTGATAGCTGCCATCGAGTTTGGGTTCTTCGTGATCCGGAACTTCGTAGTTTTCGTTGTCACGTTCCATGCCGGTAACACGGACGGCCCAATCTTCGGTGCCGTAGCTTGCGTGCCCAACAGTTGTGGTACCGTTGGAGACACCCTCGTAGCGGGTTTCAATCGAGCCACCGAAGCCGGCATCCGGAGCCCGCATCAGGGTTTTATCAACCACATTGATCGCACCGCCAATGGCAGAGCCGCCGTAAAGCAGGGTTGCCGGTCCGCGGAGGATTTCTACCCGTTCGATCAGCATCGGTTCAAGCGTGACCGCGTGATCCGGACTGAGCGCCGAGACGTCGAAGGTTTCGAGGCCCGATTCCATGATTTGGACCCGCGAACCGCTGAAGCCCCGCAGCACCGGACGGCTGGCGCCTGCGGTGAAGGAGGTCGCTGAGACCCCTGCGGCACCATCCAATAAGGCCGCAAGGTTAGTGGCGTTTTTGGTGGCGATTTCTTTTTCTGAAAGGACTTCCACCGGAGCGGCGTAATCCTGAATGGAACGCAGGCCGGGGCCTGCGGAAACGATGTAATCCTCCAAGAGGTAAACTTCCTCTTCGGATTCAGCGTGTATATAGGTGTGTGCGAGCAAGCTACCTGCGACGGCAGCGCTCAATAAATAGTTTTTCATTTTTGTTACGGTTAAAAGTTGTTTGCGAAAAGCGGTCGCAAGGACGACCTGCTTGAATTATGCGAACAACACCGTAGGGGGCGCGCGACTGCGTTGGGTCAATGGTGTGCGCTCCAGGTGTACAACTACATTCACAAATTGGCGGGACTCCTCTGTATAGCGCAATCGGCTGGGCAGTTCCAGCGCCGGACCGAGGACAAGCCCCTCTCCATAGAGGACGACCGGACAGGCCGCGCCGGACTCGGAGTCATTGCCGGATTCTTCGCCGTGCGAGTGGCAGTGGTTGTTATGCGGGCAAGCCTTATCTGCGTGGAGGGCCAGGTGAATGTCCGGATTTACCGAGGCGAGTCCCAGCACAAAGACCACACTTGCTTGCAGGAGGGCAAGCAGGCAGCAAAGGACTGGCTGAACTTTATTGGTAGCGGACATGGGCAGGTACAAGGGTTTTATACCTGAAGCTGTCAAGTAGGCAATTGCAATGTCGGCAAAAGCGCACAACAGTCTGTTTTATGGAAATTTTAATTGCATTGGTGGCAGGCGTGGTTGTCGGTGGTGGACTGGTTTATTTCGTGATGCGCGGGGCTTCGAATGGCGACGGCAGTAAAGATTTGTCAGGTGAATTGGCGGAGGCCCGCGAGGCCTTGGCAGGTATGGAAGCCCGCCGCGAGGCCGAGAACAAAGCCGCGGGGGAAAAGCTGGCCTTGTTGGAAGCTACTCGGGAAAAACTCATGGAAAGTTTTCAGGCCTTGTCCTCAGAGGCGCTTTCAAAAAATAACGCGTCCTTCCTCGAGCTCGCCAAGGCTTCCCTCGAAAAATACCAAGAGGGCGCCAAAGGCGACCTGGATAAACGACAGGAGGCCATCCAAAAAACCGTCGAGCCCGTCGGCAAGGCGCTCGAGAAATTCGAGGAACGTGTCAACAGCCTCGAAGAACGCCGCACGCAAACCGACGCGGGCCTCAAGGAACAACTCGAACAGCTCGCCCAATCCCAGCACCGCCTGAGCCAGACCACCACCGGCCTCATGAACGCCCTCCGCAAACCCGAGGGCCGTGGACGTTGGGGGGAGTTGCAGTTGCGCCGCACCGTCGAGCTCGCGGGCATGATCCATTATTGCGATTTCGAGGAACAAACCAATGTGGAGACCGATACCGGCGACCGCCTGCGTCCGGACATGCTCATTCGCCTGCCCAACGAACGGCAGGTGGTGGTGGATTCCAAGGTGCCGCTCGCCGCTTACCTTGAGGCGCTCGAAGAAGCTGACGCTGAGGCTAAAACCAACCAACTGGAACGCCACGCCCGCCACATCCGCGACCACATCAAGGGCCTCTCCCAAAAGAAATACTGGAGCCAGTTTGAAAACACCCCTGAATTTGTGGTGCTCTTCGTCCCTAACGAGGCAATCTTCAGCGCCGCGCTCGAGGTCGATCCCCAACTCATTGAGCTAGGGGTGGAAAATCGCGTTATTCTCGCCACGCCTACGACCTTAATCGCCTTACTCAAGGCCATCGCCTACGGATGGCAACAAGATGCCGTTGCCCGCGAGGCCCGCGAAATCAGCGCCCTCGGCAAAGAACTCTACGAACGCATCGGCGTGGTTGTGGGGCATTTCGCCAGCGTGGGCAAAAGCCTCGGGCAAACCGTCAATCATTACAACAAAGCCATTAGTTCCGCCGAGAGCCGACTCCTCGTCACCGCCCGCAAATTTGAGGCCCTCGACAGCGTTAACGCCGAAGCCCTCCCCGAGACCAAGACCATCGAAACCATCCCGACCCTCCCGAGGGAGGGAGGCGGGGCGGAATAAATACCTTGATATCAAGGTAATGTTTAAGCTGCTGACATTCATGGGTTTAATTAAAATAATTTCCCTTTAAGGCGATATACAAGGCGCCGCGCGCCATCTTCAAGTTAAGGAATTTCATACTTGACGAATAGCTTGACGAATTATGGACTTATCGCATGGCTTACGATCCACAATTTTTCATTACGCCGCACTTGCTGGCCTTGGTGGAAACGGTGGCAAGGCTACGCGAGCGGATTATGGGAGCATCGCTTGATTTGGCATGGGTTCCGGCCTTGCGGCAGGAGAGCCGTAGCCGCAATACCCATGCCTCCACTTCGATTGAGGGCAATCCGCTCACGCTGAAACAAGTCAAGGCACTGGAGGCGGGACGCGAATTGGCGGAAGCGAGGGGTCGCCCTGAGCGTGAAGTCACCAACTATTTTGCGGGGCTCCAATATCTTGAGCAGCGAGCCAGCATAGATGCAGTACAGCATGAGGATGTCTTCGCCCTGCACCGCATCTTGGCGGATGGCGTTATGGACCAGGGGCAGGCGGGGCAGTATCGGAGTATTTTTGTAAGAGTGGGTGAGGACATTTCGCCGGGGCCAGAGGAGGTCTCGGCTTTGATGTTTGAATTACTTGAATGGTGGAATGGGGCTTCGCGGGAATTGTCGCCGGTATTGAGTTCGGCAATCGTGCACTATCGTTTTGAAGCGATACACCCCTTTGCGGATGGCAATGGCCGAACGGGTCGTGCGCTGGCACTGTGGGAGCTGTATCGTCGCGGCTTTGACACCCATCATATTTTTTCGGTGGATGAATATTATTGGGAGGATCGAGCGGGGTATTATGCGGCTTTGCGCGAGACCCGGCGTGAGGAGGATTTGACGGGGTGGCTGGAGTATTGTGCGGAGGGGCTGCGCCAGACACTAGAGCGGGTATGGATGCGGGTAAAAACGTATCAACCGAAGTCTGTGGCAAAAATCAGTCTTTCCGCAAAACAGGAGCGCTTGCTGCGCTTACTGGTTGATGCGGGCGGCATGGGCCCGAGTGAAATCCGGGCGGAGATGCAAATGTCGAAACAAGGAGTCATGAACTTGATTAATCCCTTGTTGGAGGCGGGCATTCTCGTCAAGGTGGGGGGCTACAAGACGGGTCGTTACCAGCTGAAAAAACCATGAACCGCGAGATTGGAAACCAAGTATGAGCGAAGAACTCGAGCCTGTGGAATTCCCAATCAATGGGGAATTGGATTTGCACACCTTTCGGCCTTCGGAGGTGGGGGAGTTAGTGCCGGATTATCTGGAGCTTTGCCATGAAAAGGGCTTGCGGCGGGTACGGATCATTCACGGGAAGGGAATCGGGACGCTGCGGGAGACAGTGCATGCGATTTTGAAGCGTGAACCGAGGGTGGCGCGTTATGAGATGGCGGGCTCAGGAGAGGGCGGTTGGGGGGCGACGATTGCCTGGCTAAAGGAGGATTAATCGGCAACCCTTGGCTGGTAAACGCGCTTGCCAGTCTTGAGCGCTGCTGCCAAGATACCGTTTTTTTCCAGTAGCAAAGATTTACCAAGGATTCCGCTAGGAAACATATACTCGCCGCGGAAAGCGGCCCCGTTCCCATGATCACCTCCATTTTAAAGAAATTCTCAGGCAATCACTACAAGAAGTATTTCAAAAAGTGCCAGCCCATCATCGCGCGGATCAACGCGCATGACGAAGCCTTCCAGTCCTTGAGTGATGCAGAGCTACGCGCAAAAACCGCGGAATACATGGAGCGTTTTCAGGCGGGCGAGACCTTGGACGATCTTTTGCCGGAGGCATTTGCGACGGTTAAGAATGCCGCCCGCCGGATGTGTGGACAAAGCTACGAAGTGTGCGACCACCAATTGCCCTGGAATATGGTGCATTACGACGTGCAGCTCCTTGGCGGTATCGCGTTGCACGAGAAGCGCATTGCGGAAATGGCGACCGGGGAAGGCAAGACGCTGGTCTCGACATGCCCGCTTTATTTGAACGCCCTGAGCGGGCGCAACTGCCAACTCGTCACGGTGAATGATTACCTTGCCCGTCGTGACTCGGAATGGATGGGACACCTCTTTCAATTCCTCGGGCTGACGGTGGGCTGTATTCAAAACAGCATGGATCCCGCCACCCGCCGCGAGATGTATAGCCGCAATATCACTTACGGTACTGCCTCAGAGTTCGGCTTTGATTACCTGCGCGACAACGGCATGGCGTCGCGCAAGGAGGATCAAGTGCAGCGCGATTATTTCTTTTGTATCATTGATGAGGTGGACTCCATTCTGGTGGACGAGGCACGCACGCCTTTGATTATTTCCGGCCCCATGCAGGACGACAATCCCCTGCCGTTTGTGGAGCACCGTCCGGTGGTACAGCGCTTGGTTTCCAAGCAACAGAGTTATTGCAACAAGCTCGCCACCGACGCCAAGATTCGCCTGGAGGATGAATCGATTGACGAGGAGAAACAAGATGCCGCCATTTCGGATTTGTATCAGGTGAAGTTGGGCATGCCAAAGAACAAGCAGTTGCTCCGTTTGATGGAGGTGCCCGCGATTCGCCGCTTGTTGGACAAGTTCGACCTCGAGATGAACAGCGATTTCAACAAGGAACGCCGTTACGCGTTGAAGGAATCACTGTTTTACGTGATCGACGAAAAGCAGCAACAGGCCGACCTTACCGAGAAGGGTCGCCACCTGATCAACCCCGATGATCCCGACGCCTTCATGTTGCCGGATCTGCCTTCGCTCTTTATCGAGATCGACAAACAGGCGGAACTCGACCTCAAGGCAAAACAAGCCGCCAAGCAATCTGCGGAGCAGACCTTCCAGCAAACCAGCGAGCGCATTCATTGCATCAGTCAGCTCCTCCGCGCATACAGTCTTTACGAGCGTGACAAGGAATACGTCGTACAAGGCGGCAAGGTAAACATCGTGGATCAAAACACCGGGCGCGTCATGCCGGGTCGCCGTTGGTCGGACGGCTTGCACCAAGCGGTGGAGGCCAAGGAAAATTGCACCATTGAAAAGGAGACCAAGACCTATGCCACGGTCACGATTCAGAACTACTTCCGCATGTATGAAAAGATTGCGGGCATGACCGGCACGGCTGAAACCGAGGCCGCCGAGTTTAACGAAATCTACGGCCTCTCGGTGATGGTTATTCCCACCCACAAGCCCTGCATCCGTGTCGACCGCAACGATGTCGTTTACAAAACCCGCCGCGAGAAATACGCCGCGGTGGTGAATGGAATTCAGGCTGCCAATGAAACCGGGCAACCCGTCCTGGTGGGTACCGCCTCGGTGGAGGCCTCGGAAGTTTTGAGCCGCATGCTCAAACGCGCCAACATTGTACACAGCGTGCTCAATGCAAAATTTCACGCACAGGAAGCGGACATCGTGGCGCGCGCCGGACAAAAAGGATCGGTCACCATCGCCACCAATATGGCGGGTCGGGGAACCGACATCAAGCTGGGTGAAGGGGTCGCCGATTTGGGCGGGCTTTACGTGGTTGGCACCGAGCGCCATGAATCCCGCCGGATTGACCGCCAGTTGCGCGGACGTTGCGCGCGCCAGGGAGATCCCGGTACTTCGAAGTTTTTTGTCTCGCTTGAAGACGACCTCATGCGCCTCTTTGCCAGCGCTGGGCCCATCTCCCGCATCCTTGAAAAATCCTTCAGCGAAGGCGAGGAACTGGAGCATGCTGCCCTCAATTGGTCGATTGAGAATGCGCAAAAGAAAGTTGAGCAACAGAACTTTTCGATTCGCAAACGTCTCCTGCAATTTGACGACGTTCTCAACATGCAACGCGAGGTCATCTACGGCATTCGCAACGAGGCGATTCAATCGGACACTCCCCGCGACATCATTGACGAGATGATTCAGGAGGAAGTGGAGTTGCGATTGGAGACGCTTGAAGCGGAGAACAATGAGGAAGGGATGGAAACTTTCCTTGGCTGGTTGAATGCCTATTTCCCGCTCGCGCTCAAGCCCGAGGATCTCGAAGCACTGGGCACCGCAGACCGTCAAAGTTTGATCCTTGAACGCATCGCGGAGGCCTATGCCCAACGCGAGGCCATCGAGGAACGAGAGGCGCTGGTCGGGCTCGAACGCTACGTCATCATTCGTTCCCTCGACCGCCGCTGGCAGGATCACCTCACCGAAATGGAGGAACTGCGCCGCAGCGTGAATCTGCGGGGCTATGGACAGAAGGATCCGCTCAACGAATACAAGAGCGAGGCCTACGTTTTCTTTGAGGAGCTCATGCAAAATGCCCGTTCGGAAATTTGTAATTCTATTTTCCGTTCCGCCACCAGTGCGGAAGCCTTCGAAAAAATGCTCTCTCGCATGGCGGCTCCAGTGCAACAAGCGGGGCCCGCGCAGGGTCAACCGAGCGCGCTGGCAGCAGCAGCGGGTCAACAAGCGGCGGCGGCAGCACCCGCTCCGGGCAAGGAAGTAAGCCTGCCCAAAGTAGAACCCGTGCGCCGCGAACTCCCGAAGATCGGGCGCAACGAGACCGTCACGGTACGCAAGGGCGGGGAGGAGAAACAAATGAAATTCAAAAAAGCGGAAGGCTTGATTGAAAACGAGGGTTGGGAACTGGTGACGAAGTAGCGTAGCCCATCCATCACTATAATCGGGGGCCAGCGATGCGCGAAAAAAAAGAACTATTATGGGGACTTTTGGCGGGTTTCCTCAGTGGTCTTTTATGGGTCTTGTCGATACCGCCGTTTGAATTTCCCGAAGCGGCGTATATCGCGTTTGTTCCGCTCCTGCTTTGGTTAAAGACGCGGCCCGCTTGGCGGCTGAGTCTCGGGGTCGCCTTTGCATTGGGTGCGCTTGCTTGGTTTGTGATTTTGATTTGGCTCCGTCACGTGACCGTGATGGGGACGCTTGGGCTCGCGGCGATTTTGGGGTTATTTTTTGTCATCTGGGTAGCGCAGGCGCGCTGGTTGTTGCCCCGTGTGGAGGGGTGGGGCTTCCTCTTGCGCCTCCTTGCATGGCTCGCCCTTGCGGGTGGCTGGGTCATTCTCGAGTGGTCACGCGAGTGGATCCTTTACGGCTTCCCCTGGGCACCCTTGGCGCTCAGCCAATGGGAACGCCCGGTGGTACTTCAAGTAGCTGCCTGGACGGGTGCTTCGGGCGTTTCATTTCTCCTCATCCTTTTCAATGCCTGCGTGGCGCATACGCTTTGGATGCGCGCCACTGCAAAGGAGCGGAAATTCTGGTCGGGGTGGTTTAGTCCGGATCTCTACGCGGGGATGCTGCTCCTCGTTTTTTGCATCACCCTCTTTTTCAAAACCCTGCCTGCGCCCGGTAGTTTTGAAACCCTCTTCCGTGCGGGGGTGGTCCAGCCCTATATTCTGCCGGAGTTGAAATGGGAGCAGGGGCGCGAAGCGAAAAATATGTCCATTATCGAACGGCAAACTGAGTTTGTGGGAGCGATGGAAAACGACTTCATTCTATGGCCGGAGTCGGCAACTCCCTGGCCGGTGAAAGGCAACCCCGCCATGCGTTTGCGGGTTGAGCAACTCGCGAAGCAATTGGAACGTCCGATTCTGATGGGAAACCTCGCGCACAATCGGGGTGAAAATACCTGGGAAAACGGAGTCTTTCTTGTGGAAGCGGATGCGGGGCTGCATCCGGAGTATTACGTGAAGCGCGAGTTGGTTCCCTTTGGGGAATACGTGCCCGCTCCCTTTGGCTGGTTTGTGGAAAAATTTGTGCCGACGGTTGGAGCGTTTCAGCCTGGCAAAGCGCCCGTGGTCTTGCCGCTTCAAATAGGTGAGCGCCGTATCGCATGCGGTCCGCTGGTTTGCTATGAGGATGTTTTTCCGGCACTCGGGCGGGAGAGTGTGCGGGCGGGGGCGGAGGTGCTTTTTGTGGCGACGAATAATGCCTGGTACGGCGAAGAGGGCGGGGCGTCACAACATGCCGCCCATTCGGTTTTGCGAGCGGTGGAAAACCGACGTCCGGTGATGCGTTGCGGGAACGGTGGCTGGAGTGGCTGGGTCGATGCCTATGGAACGGTGCGCGAAGTCCTCTGTGACGATCGGGGCAGTGTTTATTTTCGCGGAGGCGGTAACTTGACGGTGAAGCAGGACCGCCGCTGGTTGCGCCGACAAAGTTACTACACCCGGCACGGGGATTGGTTTATCGGTCTCAGCGGGGGACTGGTTGTTGCCAGTTTGCTCTTTGTCCCACTCGGGCGCGACTAGTAGACGAACCCGACGCCCAGGCTGAGGCGGTCGCCGTTGCCGTATTTCGCGCGATCCCGGTTTACCTGAGAGACAAAATCGTGTTTCCACTCAATACGGGTGTGTATGCGGTCGTTGTAACGCCAATAGAGTGCCGGCCCTGCTGCAAGGGTGAAGGCGTCCTCGTCATTCCACTTAAAGTCGCTCTCCCATAGGAGTTGCATGTCATCGCGGGCATTCCACCCAAGATCGAAGGAGGCGCTCCACTCGGCTGGCTCGGGTGATTCGAATATCCAACCGGTCACGCTTGTTGCGAAAAACCAATGATAAGTTTCGGTTTCGTAACCCAACGAGAGACCACTGCCCCAGACACGCTTGGCGACGGAGTAGCCGGAATCTTTCTTGCCGAGCGGAACGCGGACTTGCGGCGTGAGCGACCAATTGCCCGTGCGCTGTTTAAGGTTGAAGTAATTTTTTAAGGGCAAGGCCAGCGTAAGGTCGCCCCAACCCGAATCGCGCTCGATCCTTTTGGTTCCACCGGCGCTGGGCACTTCTCTGCGGGCATCCGTTACGTAAGGCAGTTTAAAAGTGAGCCGGATAGAGCGATCCCAGGTGTAGACGCCTTGCAAATGTAATTGGCGGATGTCTTCGCTGTGCCCGTCTGCGACGACGTCCTTACCCTGTTTGAGGTCGCTGCGGTGAAGGGTCTCTGCCAGCACCTGAACACCGTAACCGCCGTCCCAGCGGGGCATCATGTTCATGATCGGTTGGTCTGCGAGACTGGCAGAGGTGATGCCGATAAATAGTAAGAGGAGCCTGAATGTTCCTGTTCGCATAGTGTGCTTGCGTTTACTGAAGCGGCGGCAAGGGAGCGACGACCATGCCGGATTCCGTCCAGCGGTAGTAGAGGTCCGCTTCGTAGCCTGCATTGTCGATCGCACGGTGCACCGCCTGGAGGTCGATCTCAGTGCCCGGTTTAAAAGCGATAAATAAAAGTTGTCTGGCGGCATCCATATCGATTCCCTGATCAAAAGCGGACTTATCAATACCTTTTACTTTTGAAAGATGGATGCGCGCTCCGATGCCGCAGGATTTGCAGACAAAGCCTCCAGAATAGATTGCCATGAGGTGAGGCTTGCCGGTCAATTTTGCGGTTGCTTCCTCCACGCGTATCTCAGGCGTAACCTTTGCTGCAAACGATTGGCTTGCCAAAGGCAGGAGCAACATAGAGGCAAGGAGTAGTCTCTGTAGATTTTTCATAGCACCTTTCATGTGCAAATATAGTAAGCAAATGTGATGCAAGGTTCCGCACCCGCTGATTTATTTTGCAACGTTATGCGTCGGCGGATTGCGCCTCAAGGAACTCGCGGAATACGTCTACCCGGCCGGCGGCGAGCCGTTCCTCCTGAATTTCTTCGCGGGAACGCTGGCGTTCCTTGTCCGTGAGCACACGTCGCATTTTCTGCAGCGCGAGGTTTTGGATTTGCCGCACCCGTTCGCGGGTGACTTTGAAATGCTCGCCCACTTCCTCCAGTGTCATGGCAGTGTTTTTGTTGAGGCCAAAGCGCAGGCGGATGATTTCTGCTTCGCGGGGCTCCAATTGCTGAAGAATGCTTTCTATGTCCCCAAAAGTTGATTTTTCCTGCAGTTGTTCGAGCGGGGTGTCTTGCCCTTCATCGCCGACCAATTCCCCAAAACTGGTGTTGCTGTCGTCTGCCACCGGCGCGTCCAGTGAGGCGGGCCGCACACTGACCGACTTCAGGTGGGAAACTTTGTTGACGGGAATCCCCATCACGTGGGCGATTTCCTCGTCGCTGGGTTCGCGGTCGAGCTCATCGGTTAATTGCGCGATAATTTTGCGCATAGCGGCAATGCGATCGACGAGGTGAACGGGTAAACGGATGGTTTTGCTTTGATTTGCGAGGGCGCGCTTGATGGATTGTTTGATCCACCAGGCGGCGTAGGTGCTGAGTTTTCCGCCTTTGCTTGGGTCGAAGCGTTCCACGGCTTTGATGAGACCGATGTTGCCCTCGCTGATCAGGTCGAGCAATTGCAGCCCAAAGTTGTTGTATTGATAGGCGATTTTGACGACGAGGCGGAGGTTGGCGGCGATCATTTTGTCACGGGCCTCTTTGTCACCTTTCTTTATGCGGTTCGCGAGCGCCACTTCTTCTTCAGGCTTGAGAAGGGGAGTCTTGCCGATGGCCTGCATGTAGACCTGCAGGCTGTCCCGATCACTGAGCGGTAAGACGCGTATGT